>CAVECU010000087.1:0-6449 GCA_963614015.1 uncultured Eubacteriales bacterium | reverse complement strand
CGCCATGACCACAGGCTCCAGCATCATGCCGCACAAGAAGAATCCCGATGTGTTCGAGCTCATAAGGGCCCGGTGCAACAAGCTTCAGGGCGTCCCTAATGACATCCGTCTAGTCACGGGCAACCTCCCGTCCGGATATTTCAGGGACATGCAGCTTCTGAAGGAGTTGTATATGCCGATATTCGCCGAGCTTGACGACTGTCTGGACATCACGGCCTATGCGGTGAAGAATATGGAGATAAGACGGGACATAATGGATGATCCGAAATATCAGCCGGCATTCAGCGTCGAAGAGGTGAACAGGCTCGTGAAAGAAGAAGGGATGCCGTTCAGAGATGCCTACAAGAAGGTCGGGATGGATATTATCGATGGGAAATTCCGGTTCAGCGGCAAGCTGCATCACACTCACGAGGGCTCGATAGGCAATCTCTGCAATGACAGGATACGCGCCAAGATGGACAATGTCGTCGGCTCTTTCGGCTTTGAAAATGTCCGAAAGGTCGAAAATGATTTGCTCGATTCTACAAAATAGTTTCCAAAAGGCGGACTTCTCACCTATTAACCAAATTAATGCTATCTTTGTATTTGCTTGTTCGCCACATATCGTCGGCGTCCGCCACTTCGCGTGTTGAGGTGAATTATGAATAAGAAAGCACTGATAGTCTGTATATCAGCCCTTTGCGCTATGATTGCGCTTATCGCCGGGGCTATGGTCGTATTGTATTCCGGGTCCTTCTCCAACGGGGCCGGTTCTGACGGCGATGATACGGCGGCCTCTTCCGTCTCCGACTTCAGGCCGCTGCTTGAGGCGATACCTCTCGATGCCGCCATGGTGCTGTATTCCGGCTCTTTCAGAGACGGCATCGGGATGCTCGGCGACAGCACGCTGATTCTCGGGGCGCTGTGCAGCGGTGACAGCAGGGAGTTCCGGAGTTTCATCACGGAGCTTTCCGCCCTCTCGGACGGCGGTCAGATGCGTTCAGCAAGACGTTCGGAGATGGCCGTTTCCCTCCATTACAGCGGCGCTCTTACACCGCTTTTCGTCCTTGATGTCGCCAAAGCCGGGGCTGACAGCACGGAGGCCGAGAGACTTCTTGAGAAGAAAGCTGCCGGAGCGGCTCTGTCATTTGCATCTTCAGAAATTTCGGAAGACTCGGAGTCACGTCTTGACGGCAGGCGCATAGTGTTCATCTCTCCTTCACAGTCATTGATTCAGTCGGCCATGAGGCATATCTCCGGCCATGTCTCGGTGACGGGGAGCGACGGATTCGCGTCCGCAGCTTCATCGCTCGGCGGCGGGACCGTGATAATGTTCAGCGGTGCCGCCGCGCCGCGTCTTGCGTCGTCTTTCCTTACAAGGGAATTCGCACGCAAAGCCGGATTCGTCAGGAACTTTTCCAAGTGGACGGGCTTTTCCGTGGAGAGTACGGCTCCGTTCTCCGCAGCGGGCGCAGTCTCTTCAGGAGGCGAGATGAAGCTGATTGCCAATATGCTGTCATCTCTCGCCCCGGGAGAATCAGCCGCAGCGGAAGTCCTGCCGTCCGATGTCCGCTTCTTCCGGTCCGTACAGATAGCCGATGTCGCGGCATATCTTCAGTCATACAGGAAATATCTCGATGCCGCAGGCGGCCTTGCGAAGTACAATTCTGTGGGAAGAAGTCTCACAGGGGTGGCTTCCGGGGATCTTGAGAAATGGGCCGTGTCGCTGGACATCAAAGAGTTGTCTTATGCCGAGCTTTCTATGCCGGAAGACGGCGCCGGAGTGGTCATGCTGCGTCCGGGGAAGCCGGACTGCTCCCTCATGTTCGGAGCTGACGTGTTCCGCAATCTCCGTGACTGCGAGGGAAAGATAGCCGCGAGCCGTTATTTCAGATATCCGGCAGCCCTCTTCGGAGAAAGCTTCACCGCAGCCGATTCATCCGCCGTATATCGTGACGGATGGCTGATATTCGGTACGCCGGAGGCGCTGAAATCTTTTACTGCATCGGAGCGTACACTCTCGGCGCGGCTGTCTGACGCGGGGATAAGCCGGACGTCAGGCGGAAGCGGGTCGGTGTTCCGGGCGTATTATTCTCTCTCTGACAATTCTGCGCGTATCCGGAAGATTTTCGGCGGAAATGTGGCCCGGGCCGTTGAGACCACGCTGGAAGGCATATCCTACAGCCCTGTGATGCTGGGCGTCGCTCCGGGCGGGAAGCTGTCGCTGGATGTCCCGAGAGTACAGTTCTCCGGCAGCAGGGATGAAGTGCCGGCCCTGTCCCGGGATACCGTGGTGAATGTCCCGAAAGGTCCGTTCAAAGTGAAGAATTCCGGCACGGGGAGGATGAACCTGTTTTCGCAGAGCGCCAACAACTACCTGATCCTCAAAGAGGAGAATGGCAAGGGCATCTGGGGTGTACCGTTCGCGACTCCTATCTGCGGCATTGTCACGGACATAGACTACTATGCCAACGGCAAACGCCAGTTCCTCTTCGGATCGGGGTCGAGCCTTTATCTGATAGACAGGCTGGGGAGGTTCGTGCCGCCGTTCCCTGTGGACCTGGGCAAGGAGATACTTCTCGGGCCGTCGGTCTATGACTTTACCGGTGCGCACGGATATACGGTCATGGTCCTGCACAAGGACAATACCATAGGGATGTACGACCTCCACGGCAAGAGTCCGTCTTCGTGGAAGGGGATACGTCCGGACAATACGGTGAAATCGCTGCCTGAGCTTCTCGAAGTGAAAGGCAAAAGATATTGGGTGGTAAGGACATCTGTCCAGACTTCGGTCTATCCTTTTGAAGGCGGGGCTCCCGTCATCAGGCAGAAGGGGGACAAGATGATCCGCCCGGACAGCGGAATCACGGTCGGAAAAGACGGTTCCGTGTCGGCTCTGTGCTATGACGGCAAGGAGCGTACATTTAAATTTTGAACATTTTGAAACATTTGGAAATGGAATTTCAGTCAGTCAACAAGATTCTGGAAAAGAGTTTCAAGGAGAATTGGGACCGTCCTGCGTTGTCGAACTACAAGGGTCAGGACTTGGCATATCGCGATGTCGCGAGACGTATCGCCAAGCTGCATATAGCGTTTGAGCAGTGCGGACTGCAGAGAGGTGACAAGGTGGCGATATGCTCGCGCAACCAGGCCAACTGGGGCGTCAGCTTCATGGCCGCGCTCACTTACGGGGCCGTGCCGGTGCCGATTCTTCACGAATTCAAGCCGGGCAACATACACTATCTGGTAAATCATTCCGAGGCCAAAGTCCTCTTCGTGGATGAAGTGATATGGGAAAATCTTTCCGAAGCGGAGATGCCGGGGCTTTATGTCGTCGTGCAGATCAACACGTTCGGATTCCTGTACTCCAAGACGGAGGAGATGTCACAGGTGCGGGAGCATCTTAACGAGAATTTCGGTCACAGGTATCCCAACAATTTCGGTCCGGAAGACCTTGACTATTATGAGGACAAGCCTGACGAGCTGGCCCTGATCAACTACACGTCGGGGACGTCCGGATTCTCAAAGGGCGTGATGATTCCTTACCGCGCGCTCTATTCCAATATCGAATTCGCGCACAAGCAGGCGATGCCTCAGCTGGACAACAGCACCGAGGTGGTGTCCATGCTTCCGACCGCGCATATGTACGGGATGATGTTCGAGTTCCTGTTCGAGATGACAATCGGGGCACACGTCCATTTCCTGACGCGCGTGCCGAGCCCGAAGATCATAATGCAGGCTTTTGAGGAGATCAAGCCGCATATCATCATCGCGGTGCCGCTGATCATAGAGAAGGTCTACAAGTCCAAGCTCAAGCCTATCCTTGACCGTAACAAGATGATAATGAATCTGCCTATTCTCGACAAGGTGATTCAGAAGAAGATACTGAAAGAACTCGTCGCCGCGTTCGGAGGCCGTTTCGACCAGGTCATCATCGGCGGTGCCGCGTTCAATCCGGAAGTGGAGAGATTCTTCCACAAGATAGGCTTTCCTGTCACCGTCGGCTACGGCATGACGGAGTGCGCTCCGATCATTTCCTATGCGCATTGGGACGAGAACAAGCTGTATTCCTGCGGCAGGGAGGCGATGAATATGAAGATACGCATTGATTCGTCCGCTCCGCAGACGGTTCCGGGTGAAGTGCAGGTGAAGGGACCGAATGTGTTCCTGGGCTATTTCAAGAATGAAGAGGCCACGAAGGAGGTGATGACAGAAGACGGCTGGCTCAAGACGGGCGACATGGGCATTCTGGACAGCGAAGGCTTCCTCTTCCTCAAGGGCCGTTCGAAGTGCATGATTCTCGGCCCGTCCGGGCAGAATATCTATCCGGAGGAGATCGAGGGTGTCGTGAACAATGTCACTTACGTGGTCGATTCGCTGGTGGTGGAGGATCACGGGGCGCTCGTGTCTCTGATCTATCCTGACTATCATCAAGCTGAGCTTGACGGCCTTAGCAAGGTGCAGCTTGAGGAGAAGATTCTGGAGACATTGCCCGAGATCAACAAGCAGATCCCGAATTATGCCAAGATATCCAAGATAGAGTTCATGCCGGAGGACTTCGAGCGCACTCCGAAGAGGAGCATCAAGAGGTATCTGTACAAGAGAAACTAAGAAGCGCCCGGGCGGCAGGAAAGGCCGTGTAAGAAAAGAGAGGAATTATTCCAAAACAGCTTCTATATGCAGAAGTTTGACCGCAGCTATCTGAGGATGGCCGAAATATGGGCTGAGAACTCCTATTGCAAGAGACGCAAGGTGGGCGCCCTTATCGTGAAGGACAACATGATCATCTCGGACGGGTACAATGGCACTCCGTCCGGATTTGAGAACATATGTGAGGATGAGAACGGCGTCACGAAGCCGTATGTGCTTCACGCCGAGGCTAATGCGATAACAAAAGTGGCCAAGTCCGGCAACAGCAGCGAAGGTGCGACTCTCTATGTCACGGCGTCTCCGTGCATCGAGTGCTCCAAGCTCATCATTCAGGCGGGCATCCGGAGAGTCGTCTATAAGGATGCATACAGGCTCCAGGACGGTCCGGATCTTCTGCGCCAGTCAGGAATAGAGGTCGAACAAGTAGAATATTGAGATATGACAGCTAATGACAAGACCAGTTCTCTGGCCGCCTTGCTCGGAGTCGTCCTCGGAGTGCTGGCATCCTGTGTCTTTTTTTCCGTCACGGGCAGGCATTCCAGGATAAAAAGCGAATATGGCGACTGGCGCAAGCTCAATCTGATACTTGCCGAGATTCAGAATAATTATGTCGATTCCGTTGACGTGAAGAAGATTACTGATGCGGCGGTGGAGGCTTCCCTGGCATCGCTGGATCCGCATTCGGTGTATCTTCCGCCGGTGGCCCGCGAAAAATCCGAGACTGATCTCGCCGGCAATTTTGACGGAATCGGGATTCAGTTCAATGTCCCCAATGACACTGCCGTCGTGCTGGAGGTGATCCCCGGAGGCCCTTCCGAGAAGGTGGGTCTGCAGCCTGGCGACAGGATCCTCAAGGTGGACTCCTGCGTCATAGCCGGAGTGAAATTCCCTCAGGACAGCATGGTCAGACGCATGAAGGGCCGTGCGGGTACGGAAGTCGAAATCCTCGTGAAGAGGGGAGGGGAGACAATTCCGTTCAACATCAAGCGGGGCAAGATTCCTGTCCATTGCGTGGACGCATCGTTCATGATAAATGACACCACGGGCTATATCCGCCTGTCCAAATTTTCCAGAACCACATTCACCGAAGTCACGGCGGCTGCGGAAGGCCTGCTCGGGGAGGGGATGACGCATCTGATATTCGATCTCAGGGACAATTCCGGCGGATATCTGGATCAGGCTCTTCTTCTGTCGGATATGTTCCTGCACAAGGGCGACGAGATAGTCTATCTTCAGGGCCGCAACAGGAAGAAGGAGAGCTACAAGGCCGACGGACACGGCATTCTGCAGGATGTACGGCTGGACGTCCTCATCAACGAGTCTTCCGCTTCATCGAGCGAAATCTTCGCGGGGGCCATCCAGGACAATGACCGCGGACGTATCATCGGACGCAGGTCTTATGGCAAGGGCCTTGTCCAGGAGCCTGTCAACTTCACCGACGGCTCGGGCATCAGGCTTACGGTGGCGAGGTTCTACACTCCTTCCGGACGCTGCATCCAGAAGCCGTACAGCGATGACTATGAATATGACATATACAAGCGCTACGCCGGGGGCGAGATGTTCGACAAGGACAGCATGAAGGTGGATCGCAATGAAGTGTACCGGACTGTCGGCGGACGGACCGTATATGGCGGCGGAGGGATTGTCCCTGACGTATTTGTGCCGATGGATACGACGCGGGCCACAACATTCTACATCAGATGCAACAGGAAGGCCACGCAGATGCGCTACGCTTCCGCGATTTTTGACAGATATTCCGGGGAATTGTCCGCGATAGATGATTTCACGAAGCTGGAGTCTGTCCTTGACAGCATCGATAT
>CAVECU010000086.1:0-6575 GCA_963614015.1 uncultured Eubacteriales bacterium | reverse complement strand
CTTCCACATCATCCGGGAAGATAGGCAGCCTGTCCTTGCCGAGCCGCCTTGCGCCGTCGGAGGTCACAAGTACGTCATCTTCAAGACGGATACCCCCGAAATCGAGGAATGCCTCCAGCCGGTGGTAGTTCACGAAGCCGTGATCGGTCTTCTCGCTCTTCCACTTCCCGATGAGCGCCGGTATGAAATATATGCCCGGCTCATCGGTGATTACATTGCCCGGGACCAGTTTGCGGGCCATGCGGAGACTTCCGAGCCCGAGCTGTGAAGACCTCTTCTGGCCGTCATCGTAGCCCACCAGGTCTTCTCCGTAGTCCTCCATGTCGTGGACATCCAGCCCCATGTTGTGTCCCAGGCCGTGAGGCATGAACAGGCCGGCGACACCGGATTCCACCATATTGTCAAGGTTGCCCCTGACGATGTCCAGGGCCCTGAGCTCTTCAAGCATCAGCTTCATCGTCTGCAGATGGACTTCACGGTAGGTGATGCCGGGGCGTGTGATCTTGAATGCGAATTCGTTGCAGTCGCACACTATCTGATAGATGTCGCGCTGCTTCTGCGTGAACTTCCCTCCTGTCGGCAGCGTCCTCGTGTAGTCTGAGGCGTAGTGCATATTGTTCTCGGCCCCGGCATCGATCACCATCAGCTTGCCCGGCTCTATTATCTTGTCGTGCAAGTGGTTGTGCAGTGTCTCGCCATGCTGGGTGAGGATTGTCGCGAATGACGGGCCCCATCCCTTGGCGAGTGTGGCGGCCTCCATCCGGCCCACCACTTCCTGCTCCACGATTCCCGGCTTCACATTGTTCCGTGCGACCGTATGCATCTCGTATCCGAGCGCTCCGGCATCGTCAAGCTGTTCTATCTCGCAATCCTCTTTCACAAGCCTCATCGAGATGATGGCTCTTGTCAGAGGGACGGAGACTTTTCCGGCGACCTCGCCGCACCCGCAGCCGAGCAGGTCGGCGATCTTCATCGTGTTGTAATATCTTGACGGAGCTACGAAATGAACCGGCCGTCCGGATGCCAGGGCTCCTGCCACAGCAGCGTCCAGAGCCTTGTAGGGGGCTGACTTTGCCACGCCTGCAAGCTCCGCCTTGGAGGCCACGCTCGGCTGCGGGCCCATCCAGATGATGTCCCCTATCTCCACATCGTCCGCGAAGATGCACTCCTGCCCGCTGTCAAGGTCGAGGATTGCGGCGAACATCGGCTCGTCCAGGCCGAAGAAGTACAGCCATGTGCTGTCCTGACGGAATTTGTAGCAGTTGTCCTTGTATTGTGCAGGCGCTTCAGCATTGCCCACGAACAGGGCGATGCCTCTCCTGCCTTCGGCTGCGCTGTCTGACATCTTGTCAATCAGCGTCTTGCGCCGTCTTGCGTAAATGCTTTTGTCAAACATATCTTTGTCCTCCTGTTTTCAAAACATTCCAAGTTACAAAAAAAATCTATCCGTTGTCCACAAATGCCAGTGCGGCGGCGCTCAGCCGGGTTCCGGGGCCGAGCGCATCGGACAGAGCCGAGAAGCAGGCGAGCATTGTCGCTCCCGTGGTGAAGACATCGTCCACGACAAGGATATGCCGGCTTTGCCCGAGGGCTGACTCCCTTTTATGGTTGATGGTGAATGCTCCGCTGACATTCAGGGCTTTATGCTGCACGTCGAGTTTCGTCTGCGTCTTCGTGCGCCTTGTCCGCCTGAGGATGTCGGTCCGCATCGGGGCTTCAAGCGCTCGGGAGATTTCTCCTGCGATGACTTCGGACTGATTGTAGCCCCGCTTCCAGAGCCTTGTCCAATGCAGCGGTACCGGGATGACGAGATCTACATCCGCAAAGTGCCCGGCCTCCCGCAGATACCCTCCAAGCAGAGCCGCATATCGTCGGCCCTCCGCGATGTCTCCCGAATATTTCAGCCGCTGGGTTATCCTCCTGTATTCGGCGCTCCCGTGATAGAAAAACAGGGCTGCGGCATAGGCATATCTCCCGAGGCTGTGCCGGTAAAGGCCCGTCTGCGGCTCTTCTTCCTTCAGCAGCCCCGCCGGAGCCGAGTCTTCCTTGATCAGGGCGTTGAGCCTGTCGGCCATTGGATTGCGGGTGCGCTGCCAATGATGCGTCAATGGGATGTCCGCTTCGCAGAATATGCACAAGTGATGTTCGTTGCGGTAAAGAGGTCTGCCGCAGATCAGACAATTCCTCGGGATCACCAAGTCTCCGGCATATCCCGCAATGGCGGACAGCAGAGAGCCTTTCGCCCTCGCGGAGCCCGTCCGCCCGGCTCCCGGTGCCGGCATTTTGTGTAAATCGCCGTGATTTTCAGCATTTTCCTGTCCCATCTTCCCTTCTCCTCTTATGCTGTTTTTGGTCATTTTGCCGGAGCGGCCTGACTTGCGGCCTTCCTGCATTGTGCTTCGGACGGGACTTGAACCCGTACAGGCATTGCTGCCCAAGGGATTTTAAGTCCCTCGTGTCTACCAATTCCACCACCAAAGCAATCCGCTGCAAAGATAGTAAAATTGAAGGACCATTCAGCATGACTGCGGCCAAAAAGGCGGCGGTTTCGCCAAATAGAGGATGAAATATTTGGTAAGCGGAGGGAGAAATCCTAATTTTGCACCGATGGAATAATCGATAGAATACAAATATTATGGGACTTTTAGACGGAAAAGTGGCTCTGATTACGGGAGCTGCAAGAGGAATCGGCAAAGCGATAGCGCTGAAATATGCATCGGAAGGTGCTGACGTGGCTTTCACTGACCTTGTGATCAACGAGGCGGCGGAACAGACGATAAAGGAGCTCGAAGCGTTCGGACACAAGGTGAAGGGCTATGCTTCCAACGCCGCCGACTTTCAGCAGACGCAGGAAGTGGTGGACAAGATAATGGCGGACTTCGGCCGTGTCGACATTCTTGTCAACAACGCCGGAATCACCAAGGACGGCCTTATGCTCAGGATGAGCGAGGCGCAGTGGGATGCCGTGATCAGCGTCAACCTCAAGTCCGCGTTCAACTTCATACACGCTCTTGTCCCTGTGATGGCGCGGCAGAGAGGCGGAAGCATCATCAATATGTCATCTGTCGTGGGCGTCTCCGGCAATGCCGGCCAGTGCAACTACTCCGCTTCCAAGGCCGGACTCATCGGACTTGCCAAGTCCATCGCCAAGGAGATGGGCCCCCGCGGCATCAGGGCCAACTGCATCGCTCCCGGATTTATCATTTCGGATATGACTGCGGCTCTTCCTGAAGATGTCAGGGAGGCCTGGACAAAGCAGATACCTCTCCGCCGGGGCGGTACTCCGGAAGATGTGGCCAATGTGGCTCTCTTCCTCGGCAGCGACCTGTCTTCCTATGTCAGCGGCCAGGTCATCCACGTCTGCGGAGCAATGAATTGTTAATGGGAGACCCTTTAGGGGTGACTAAAAATATCGTTTTTCCCTGTGATCCAGCGCGATGAAAATCGCAAGCATCGTGCTGAATGTCCACAGGGACGACCCTCCGTAGCTCATAAACGGCAGAGGAATGCCGATCACCGGCATCAGTCCGATGGTCATGCCGATATTGATGAACAGATGCATGAACAGGCAGCTGGACAGGCAGTATCCGTAGATGCGGGTGAAACTCTCCCTGCTGTGCTCCGAGTCCTTGATTATCTGCAATATCAGGAACACGTACAGAAGGATTACGGCGGCGCATCCGGCAAACCCCCATTCTTCCCCGACCGTGCAGAAGATGAAGTCGGTGCTCTGCTCCGGCACAAAACCGTAAGTGGTCTGAGTGCCGTGGAGATAGCCTTTGCCCGTGAGCCCGCCAGAGCCTATGGCGATCATTGACTGGCGGACGTTGTAGCCTACGCCCGATGGATCTTCTTTCATCCCCAGAAGCACCTCGATGCGCTTCCGCTGATGGTCCTGCAGCACATTGTTGAATATGAACTCGGCCGAGAACACCAGAGCCGTCCCGATGACGAAGGACAATACGGCAAATCTGGTGAAGTCATCTCTGCGCTTGTAGGCGTGCCATACTATGAAAGGTATGCATATCGCCGCCGTGCCGAGAAGGATATGTACAGGGCGGATGAGAGAGAGGAAATCGCCGGTGCTCGGGACTGCGCCGGCGGGGAGACCGCCTTCCGCTCCGGAGGCTTCCGGTGTCAGGGCTCCTGTGAGCAGGGTCCACAGCTGCGGGACGAATGCGAAGAAGGTCGTGACCAGAGAAATGATGAGGACCCACCTCCACACATTTCTGTAACTGAAAGCGCAGAAAAGCGACAATATCCCCGCAAGAGTCAAGATGGCCGTGTATGGTGATGCGATGAGAGTGAGGATGAATATCAGAATGGCGATTCCGACCAGAGCCAGCAGCCAGCCGGTGAGCCCCTCCCTGTAGAGCACGAAGACGAATCCTATATAGACGAGGGCAGAGCCTGTCTCGCGTTCCGCAAGGATGATGAGCATCGGGATCACGATTATGGCTGCGGCGGCGATAAGGTCGCGCATCTTCGTGATTTTGAATCCCGGACGGCTCATTACGAATGCCAGCAGCAGGGACGTGGTGATCTTGGAGACCTCCGCCGGCTGGAATCTCACCGGGCCGAACGCAAACCAGGATCTGGACCCCTTGACTTCCACGCCGAGGAAAATGACGGCAATCAGCAGACATATCGCGGCGGCATACAGGAGCATGGCTCCGCTGTCCCAGAGATTGGGGCTGATGATGAATATGATGACCCCCGCAATCACGAAAGCGGTCAGCATCCAGATGGCCTGTTTCCCGCAATTGGCGGAGTAGTCCATTATGCCGCTCACATCCGCTCCGTGGACGGATGCATAGATGTTGAACCAGCCGATGAACACCAGAAGCAGATATATGAATATCAGCTTCCAGTCATAGGCTTGCCCCGGTTTTCTGATTCCGTGTCTGTCCATAGCTCAGCGCATTCAGTCGGTTTTCACATTTGACATCAGGTTGCCGGAGAGGACTCTGTCCTCAAGCGGCTTGCGGCTGGCGTCTATGTCTCCTGTCAGATATCTCTCCACCAGAAGCGATGCCACAGGACAGGCCCAGGTGGCGCCGAATCCGGCATTCTCCAGATAAGCGGCGACGGCTATCCTGGGATTCTCCCTCGGGGCGAAGCAGATGAATACCGAGTTGTCCTTTCCTCGCGGATTCTGGGCCGTTCCGGTCTTTCCGCAGATGTCCAGACCCAGCACGGCGGCGATGCTCGCAGTCCCGCCGGAGCCGAAACCGCTGTTGACCGCCCTCCACATCCCGTTTATGACTTCGTGGAAATGGGATGTGTCCACCATTGTGTAGCGCCTTTCCTTGTATTTCGGGTCAATGTCCAGCGCCTCGGACCCCTTGATGATGTGCGGGATGTAATAATATCCCCTGTTGGCCACGGTGGCGCAGAGATTCGCTATCTGGAGCGGCGTCACTCCGATTTCACCCTGGCCGATGGACAGGGAGATGACGGTGGTGAACTTCCATCCGCCCTTGCCGTAGAGTTTGTTGTAATAGGATGACTTCGGGATGGTTCCGCCCAACTCCGCAGGGAAATCGCTTCCGAGCGAGTGCCCGAAGCCGAAGCTTTCCACGTACTCCCGCCATTTGTCAAGAGCTCCTCCCGGACCACCGTACTCCTTGTTTTCGAGGATGTTGCGCATGACATAGCAGAAATATCCGTTGCAAGATGTCATTATGGCTTCTTCCATGTTCAGGGGGGACTTGTGGCTGTGGCAGCCGAGCTTCCTGTTGCCGTAGGGATAGCCGTTGACGCACGGATAGGTGTATTCCGGCTTCAGCACGCCCTCCTGCAGGCCTATAAGCCCGTTGACAAGCTTGAATACGGACCCGGGAGGATAGGGCGCCTGGACTGCGCGGTTGAACATCGGTTTGTAGGGATCTTTCGATATCTCGTCATAATGCTTGCCGATGTCCGCAAGCATCTCCACGTCTATTCCGGGGCTGGAGACCATGGCGAGAATCTCGCCGGTGGAGGGCTCGATGGCCACAAGACTGCCCACCTTGTTCTGCATGAGCCGCTGCCCGTATTGCTGCAGGTCCGCATCGATGGTGGTGACAATGTCCTTTCCGGGCACGGCCTCCTTGTCCATTTCCCCGTCCTTGTATCTGGATTCGATCTGGTTGAGCGAATTGCGCAGATATATGTGATAGCCTTTCTCTCCACGGAGATCTTTCTCCATGGCCGCCTCGATGCCTGTCTTGCCGGCATAGTCACCGGGACGGTATTCCCCCTCGTGCTTCCTGATATAGTTCTGGTCCACCTCCGAGACATACCCGAGCAGATTGCCTCCGGCGTTGACCGGATAGTCGCGGATGCTTCGTGCCTGACCTCTGAATCCGGGGAATTTGTACTGGATCTCCGAAAACCGCATATAGTCTTCCGGCTTGAGCTGCTTCAGCATCACCACTGTCTGATAGCCGATCCGCCGTCTGTTCTTGAAATACTCGTCCATCTTGCTCCTGATGAGATCGGGATGCACGTTCAGAACCTCGGCGAGCAGCAGAGTGTCGAATTGCGTGACCTCCTTGGGCGTCACCACGATATCGTAAGCCAACTTGTTCCCG
>CAVECU010000085.1:0-6588 GCA_963614015.1 uncultured Eubacteriales bacterium | reverse complement strand
TGAACATTTTTCGCAAATTCGGCTATGATGTCGCGGAAGGGCCCGAGGTCGAGGACGACTACCATGTGTTCGAAGCATTGAATTTCCCTCCGAATCATCCTGCGAGAGATATGCAGGATACGTTCTTCGTTTCGGCCGGCCACCCGAATCCGCTCCTTCTCCGCACCCACACTTCGAGTGTGCAGGTCAGGGCGATGGAGAATATGAAGCTCCCTATCAGGGTCATCTGCCCGGGCAGGGTCTTCAGAAACGAGGCCATCTCGGCACGCGCCCACTGCATCTTCCATCAGGTGGAGGGTCTCTATATCGATGAGAATGTCACCTTCGCCGACTTGAAGCAGGCGATCCTTCTGTTTGCCAGAGAGATGTTCGGTCCTGAGACCCAGATACGTATGCGTCCGTCATACTTCCCGTTCACCGAGCCTTCGGCGGAGGTGGATGTGAGCTGCAACATCTGTCACGGCAAGGGCTGCAACATCTGCAAGGGCACCGGCTGGCTTGAGATTCTCGGCTGCGGCATGGTGGACCCCAATGTCCTGGAGGCGTCCGGCATCGACAGCAAGAAATACTCCGGCTTCGCTTTCGGAATGGGTATCGAGCGTATCGCCATGCTCAAGTGGCAGGTCAATGACCTGCGGCATTACTTCGAGAATGACGTGCGGTTCCTGCGCGAGTTCAGCACCTGTGTCGAGGTGTAATCCTCGTCCGGAGAAGGTCTGATACGGCCGTCCGTTCTCTCCCCTCTGCGGTGCATGCGCGGAAACAATCAAAAAAGGAACTGAAAAATTTGCAAAGTCAGAAATTATCTCTATCTTTGCAATCCCGAACCACACTCTATGTGGGGATACATAATGCGGAAATAGCTCAGTTGGTAGAGCACGACCTTGCCAAGGTCGGGGTCGCGAGTTCAAGTCTCGTTTTCCGCTCTCAACGAAAGAGGATGACTGAAATTCAGTCATCCTCTTTCTGTTATATGAGACACGTATTTAGGGGTATAATGATATAATAGACATTTCCGGTTGGTGAAACCGCGTATAACAGTATGACACATTGATACTTACGCGGCCTTGCGGCGGCTATGCAGCAGGCAGAAGCAGAGCAGATACAGAAGACAGACGCCTATCACGGCGAGCGAGCCTCCCTGACCGCCGGCAAGGTCTGCGGCAACCCCCATAAGCGGCGGAATGACCGCGCCGCCGGAGACGCCCATAATCATAAGCCCGGATATCTCGTTGGTCTTGTCCGGATGCACACTTATCGCTTCGGAATAGATTATAGGGAACAGGCTCGAGCACAGGAAGCCTATAAGACCGATCGCGACAAGGATGGCTGCCGCATTCCATATGACGAACAACGGCGCGAACACGATGACAGCCAAGATGATATTCCGTCTAAACCAGACGATTCCGCTGACTTTGCGCAGCGCGACGGCACCGATGAGCGAACCTGCAGTCCTGCAGATGAAATACACGCTTGAGGCATATCCGGCGCTCTCCACAGTCCACCCTGCGCGCTCGATGAGAAGCTTGGGCGACACGGTGTTCATCCCCACATCCATTCCGCAGACGAAGAATATTCCCAGAAACAGCAGCAGGACAGCCTTGTCCCCAAGAATCCCGAGTACAGCACCGGGAGATGCGGCCGCCCCGGTATGTTCCTCTTCCTCTATCGGAGTGGCAAGCAGCCAGGCGGCGGACAGCAGAGTGACGGCGGCATAGACCGGGAAAAGATATTTCCAGTTGCCCAACGCGCCCGATGCGAACGCCGCGATGAACGGCCCGCAGAAAGACGACACGGCCTTGATGACCTGCCCTGCGGTAAGCGAGCTTGTCAGGGTCTTTCCGGAGACCACATTGGTAAGCAGCGGATTGAGCGACACCTGAAGTATGGTGTTGCCGATGCCGAGAGCCGCGAACGCCACCAGACACGTGGTCAAATTGTAGCTGATGAACGGCAGCAGCATTCCTATGAAGGTGATGACGTTGCTGATCTGCACCATCTTCTTCCGCCCGATACGGTTCATCGCCATGGCCGCAGGGACGGACAGGAGGAAGAACCAGATGAAGACCATCGAAGGAATGAATCCCGCCACGGTCTCGCTGAGATGGAAATCCTGCTTCGCATAGCTGTTGGCGATGCCCACGATGTCGCAGAAGCCCATAACGAAGAACCCGAACAGGATCGGCAGTATCTTACTTGTATTTTTCATTGTCACTTGCTATTGATGAATTTGTGCACTCGATGAAATAAGTGAATGAGTCGGCACGATAATACCCGACATTGTATTCGACCGGCATATCATCCACATCCAGGACATACCGCTTCCGGACAAGAATCGGGGCACCTTCCTCTATGCCGAGCCTGCCGGCAAGTTCACGGCTCGCCCCTCTCGCCGAAATCTGCTCACGCGACGTCTTGACCTTTATTCCGTAACTCTTCTCCAGAATCTCGTAAAGAGGCCTGCTCATATCTTCCGACACGGTCATGGGAATGGCAGGATTGAAATACGAGATGAACAGCACGAACGGGAGCTCCGGCTTCCCGCGCAGACGCTCAAGGCAGAGCATCTTCCTGTCCTTGACTCCGAAGAACTTCTCCACCTCCGGGAGCGGCGCCTTCCAGCTCATATGCAATTCGAAATTCTGCACCGTCATTCCCTGGGCCGCCATCTCCTGCGAGAAGCTCATCCAGTTGCGGGCATTGCTCATCACGTCCGGAGGTGCCACGTATGTCCCGTATCCGCTCTTGCGGACAAGCAGGCCCTCGAACACCAGCTTATTTATGGCCTGACGGAGAGTATTCCGTGAAATGTTGAGACTTTTGGAAAGCTCCACCTCGTTGGGGAGAAGCTTGCCGTTTCTGTATTCCTCCTCCTGGATCATTGACCTGAGGAGCTCTTCCGCCTGACGATGCAGCGGAACATTTGAATTGTGATCAAGTGTCATACGAAGTCGTTTTCCGGTGCAGTCCCGACGGGACTTGCGTCCCTTCCGCATATCACCTCTCGGATGAACGGATATTCAGCACCTTTGCCTTGTTCAGACAAAGATACTGAATAATCGGAACATACGGTCTTCTATCTCGATACCGGCGGAACGGAGTCATTCCACACGTCAGACGGCTCCCCTCCCATCCGGAGGACGAGTTCTCCGCCGTCAAACACCTCGCTTCTGTAAAGCCAGCACCTGTCAAGCGGATTGCCGTCCAGCGTTGCGGACTGGACATACATCGCATCGGAAGAATTGCCGACGGTCTTTATCCTGAATGTCTTTCCGCTCGCGTTGAGCCGGCCGAGATGTATGACGATCTCGTCAAACTCCGGACTTCCCAGCTGATATGTAGGCTTTTCGCAGGCGCCGCCCTGGACATCGAAAAGGCCCATCGCCGACATGACATACCACGCTCCCAGCTGCCCCTGATCCTCGTCCTGCCCATAGCCGTAGCCGTGCTCGCCGTCAGTACCGTAGAACTCGTCGCAAATGAGCCGTGTCCATTTCTGGGTGAGATACGGCTTGCCGGAGAAGTTGAACAGCCAAGGAATGTGCAGCGACGGCTGATTGCCGTGATTGTACGGGCTTCTGAGGCCGGAGAATGCATAAGTCGTCTTCCCGCCTCCGAAGATTGTCTTCCTCGCCTGCGTGAATATGGTGTCGAGTCTTTCGTTGAACCGGTCCCTTCCCATGCGGGATATCAGCGAGTCCGGATTCTGAGGCACAAAGAACGTGTATTGCATCGCATTGCCCTCCTGGAATCCGCGCCAGGACTCATACGGGTCGAAGTTGTCGATCCAGCTCCCGTCCTTCACTCTCGGCCGCACGAGACGGAGGCTGTCATCAAAGACTTTGGCCCATCCGTCGGACAGGGACATCAGCTGCCTGTAGTCATCCTCGTAGCCCAGCTGCTTGGCAAGCTGAGCCGTAGCGTATGCGCTGAAGCCATATTCGAGAGTATGCGACACCGAGAATGTCGCTCCTCCGGAGTGTGCGACGAATCCGGGATCATCGACATATGACACGTAGCCGTTCTCCACGAACTGACGGACATCCATCTTCCCGGCGCCCTCCGGACGGCCTTCCCATTCCAGATTGTCCTTGCGGGCGGCGGCGTACATGGTCTCTATGTCATATCCCCGAATGCCGCTGTTGTACGCTCCGGCGAGAGCAATGCTCACCATATTGGTGCCGACCCCCGACACGTATTTGCTGCATGCTATTCCGTCTCCGAGCCATCCGGCATCCTTATAGACAAGCAGCTGGCTTGAGCACCAGTCGTTGTAATACTCCGGCCAGGCGAGAGCCCAGAGAGGAGTCAGATTCCAATATCCGCCCCAGATCGCATCAGTATTGTAATGATTGTGCACAGGTCTGCCGTCCCTGCCGGTCTCTATCTGGCCGACAGAGCCGTCATTGCGGGGATAAGCGCCGTTCACGTCACTTGCAAGGCCTCTTCCGAGAAGACAATGATACAGTCCCGTATAAAACTTTATCCTACTGTCTTCGCTGCCGCCCCTGACTTCGATGCGGCCGAGTTCCTCCGCCCACTGCTCTGCCGCAGCCTTGCGCGCCTTGTCGAATGACAGGTCTTCCGCCTCGGCCATATAGTTGAGCTTCGCATTGTCCACCGATGTGTAGGACAGACCCAGTTTCACATCTATTTTCTCGCCTTCTTCCGTACTGAAGTTCAGCACCATCACAGCCCCCGGACCGGAGACGGAATCGCACTCCTTCGCCTCGGAACCGTAATATCTGAACCCAGTCACAGACTCGGGAGCTTTGCTCAGCGTAGCGTAGAAATACATCTGCACGGTGGCTCCGGCCTGATATTTCTTGACATACTCGGGCTCGGTGACTATCCATCCGGAGACCACATTGCCGCGACATTCGGCATACGAATCTCTGATGTTGCCGCTTTCGCCCTGCCGGTTCCCGACATTGAAGATGATGTACGCACTGTCCGACTTCGGGAAAATGTACCTCTGGAATCCGACACGCCTGGTGGCCGTCAGCTCCGCACGCACGCCATAGTCCTTCAGCAACACGGAATAATAGCCCGGATGCGCCTCCTCGTCCTTCTTGTCAAAGACGGATCTCCAGCCTTCTTCAGGATTTTCAAGCCTCGCCGGGGTGGTCTTGAGCTCCCCTGTCGCAGGCATCAGCGAGAGACCGCCGATCTGGAATTCGTGGAAACACGGGAATCCGTCGATTGACTTGTGGCTGTCATCATAGCCTACCGCCTCCCAGCCCTGCTCGTTGCCGTATGTCCCGTTCGTCGAAGCTCCGAGCTTCGCCATACCGAAAGGCACAGCCGCCGGAGTATAGACAAACCAGCGGCTATGCACCGTCCCTATGTTGGGATTCACATAGTCAAGTATCCCGTCGTCATCTCCCCCGGAGCAGGCGAACAACGCCGCAGCGGAGAGAGCGATTGCAAATATCCTCTTCATTTCTTGTTCTTGGTATATAGTGCCACAACCGCAAGTGACTCAAGTGCGGCGTCCTGCATAAGCAGGGTCTTGTCCCGGCCCGCATTGACTGTCTTCCCGGTCCAGTCCTCAAGGAACAGTCCGCCAGGCTGCCTTGCGTGCTCCCAGGCGTAATCGAGATTCGCGATGAACGTCTCGATATAGTTGCCGCACTTGGCATATTCCGGCTCCAGTTCGATATAGCTCTTGATGAGCTGTATCGTAAACCACGGATCATTCGTAGGATAGCACAGGGCAATCCCGTTGCGGCTTCTGACGAAATAATTCCATGCTCCGTCCGCAGTCGCTATCGCCTGCTCGAGATACTGCCGCTCACCCGTGACCTTGTACAGCCGCACTCCGGCGGCAATCATCGCGCCGCTGTTGTAAGTCCATTTCGTACGGTTTATGACTCCGTCCGCGCCCTTGCTGTTCCAATAGACATTGTCTTCGGGGTCTCGGAGATTGGTATAGAGCCAGTCATACAATGTCATCGCCAGAGCCTTCACGCCGGCTTTCTCGTCTTCCGGGCATACATCCAGATAGCTCAGGAGGAACCATGTGGCGAATCCGTTGGCACAAGCGGGCTTATTGGAATTTTCGTTGCCCGGAACATTCCTGTAGCTTTCATCCCACCACAGCGCTTTGCCGAACGTGTCGTCAATGCCGGACTCGAGAAAATCCACGATCTGCGCACACCAGTCCAGATATTTGCTGTCCGATGTCTGCTTGTATGCTTCGACGAGCTCGATTCCGACAATGGAATTGTCATCATAAAACCTGTCCCCTCCTCCGGAGACCCCGTCTGTCGATGAGCCGAATCCGCCTACGGCGATGGCACCGGAGTCGCGCCAATAGCGCTTGAAATTATCGACAATGGTCGTATAATTGACATTCTCCCCGAGCTTGTTGAGAGCGGCGATCCCGGAGACAAGTCCGTCATACGGCCAGAGGAAGGAAGCGGCGCCGTCTCCCTGCCCTTTCGGACTGTTTTCATTGAACAGCCCGGCAGTGCTTCCGGCCATGATCCTGTAGTTCGAGACAATGCTTTCGTACGTGGCGCAAGCCCTTGCCTGCCAGTCTGTGGTCTCTTCCGGATCGACATCTGTCTTCCCGCCGTCGCCACC
>CAVECU010000084.1:0-6599 GCA_963614015.1 uncultured Eubacteriales bacterium | reverse complement strand
CCGCCCTTCCAGTTCCATGTGTAGCCGGAAGTGTATTTCCCGAAGCGGATGAGGTCGGTGCGGCGGATGCCTTCCGTGTAGAGTTCGCGGGCACGTTCGTCAAGAATGTAATCGACATCCAGATCTGCCGCGCTGACATCGCCCGCAGTGCTTCCGAACGCACGCTCACGCACGATGTTCACATAGTCCGCAGCAGTCTTGTCCGCTCCGGTGCCGCCGCGCAGGATGGCCTCGGCGAGCATCAGATAGACATCCGCAAGCCTGAACACGGGGTAGTCCGTATCAGCTCCCACCGAGCCCGTGTCGGAAGAAGGCTCGCCGGCATCGGTGAGGTTGGACCATTTCTGGATTCTCCATCCGGTGGTGGCATCCTCGTGCTTGCTGATGGTCTTTTCGCGGAGACGGTACTTGTAGGTCTCGTCACCTTCGAGGATGACGTCATAGTCCGCATCCGCCTCGGCATAGGCCTGCCTGTCGTACCGGCAGAACATCGCGCGGGAGTCGCCGTCGACATTGAACAGGTCCACGAGCTGAGGTCTCATCCTCATGCAGTTCCAGTTGGACGAAACGCCGAAGTCCTTGAGCATGTCGGCGTAGTTGTCCAGCGTGCCGGCGCAGACAAGGAAAGTCCCGGCACCCCATGTGAGAGTATTGTCGGAATCGCAGGCGAGAGCGAAGATGATCTCGTCCGTACGCTTGTCGTTGTCGGCGTTGAACAGGCTCGCATAGCTTGGAGCGAGGGCGGAATAGCCGTCGGCGAGTACCTTCTTGCAGGCTGCGATGCACTCGTTCCATTTGGCCGTGCCGGTATAGACTTCGGCATTGAGGTAGAGTCTGGCGAGCAGAGTGTTGGCCGCGCTCTTGGTGAAATGTCCGTAATTTCTTGACGGAAGGGATTCTCCTATTTCCTCAAGCTCGGACTCTATGTAGCTGAAAAGCTGGCTGCGGGTATAGACTTCAGGGATGCTGGAGCCCACATTGTCTTTCTCGGTCACGAATGAAGCGACGTTGAAGAAATCGAGCTGATGCCAATATGCGAGCGCCCTGAGTCCGCGAGCCTCGTCCCTCCAGACGCGGATCTTCTCCTTGTCCGCCTCTGAAAATCCGGAGATGGCATCTTCGGATGAATTGCGTATGAATTCGTTGGAAAGGGCTATGATGTTGTATATGTGGTAGAACATAGCGCTGACCCATGGGTCGCCGGCGTTCCAGCTCTGGAAACTGACATCGGTCATGGTCTCGCCGGAGAGCCATACATCGTCCACCGTGTCGGTGGAGCACTCCTGGAACATCGTGAGGCAGCGGGTGTAGTTCTGGTAGCGGTCGTCATCGGCGATGTTGCTGATATTGACTATCATCGAAGTGTATATGCCCGAGATCACGGCTTCGTAGTTCTCCACGCTCGTATAGACATCTTTCGATGTCGTGTCCGTGTGCGGGTACTGGTCGAGATCGTTCAGACAGCTTGTGGCAAGGCACATTGCAAGGCCTGTCGCGGCTGCAGTCAGATAATTGTATATGGTTTTCATATTTTCTGTTGGTTTAGAAGTTCAGACCGAGGCTGAGTGATACTATGCGCGGACGCGGATAGAACGAGCTGTCGAATCCGTTGGAAATCTCCGGATCCACGCCGGTGTATTTCGTGATCGTGAACACGTTCTGCATCATGAGCGACAGCTGGAGCCCCATCACGTCGCGGATGCGTCCGAAGTCGTAGCTTACGGTGAGGTTGTCCATCTTCAGGAACGAGGCGTTCTCGACATAGTAGTCCGACCAGAACTGCCGCGTGGTGAACCCTGTCTTCAGGTAAGAGGAGGAGAGGTTGTTCAGCTGTGCGGAACTGTATTTCATGGTCTCTGAGGCTCCGGTGTTGACAGCCATCGCATTATAGACATAGTTGCCGATGTTGGCACGGAATGTGGCGGATGCGGTGAGCCTTCTCCAGCTCAGGGATGTGTTGAATCCGAGGATCCAGTCCGGTGCCGGAGAGTGGTAGCAGTAGCGGTCGCTGATGTTGATGACCCCGTCGTTGTTGAGGTCGGCATATGCGCCTTCGATAGGCTTGCCGTCCTCGCCGTAGAGCTGCTTATAGACGAAGAAAGAGTACGGAGCCTGCCCTTCAGTCATCACCTGGACATATTTGTTGTCCACGGTAGGTCCGGTGAGGGTCTTGGTGACTTCGCCGTTGTCCACGAGCGTGAGGTTGGTGATCTCCACGTTCTGCCATGTGGCGTTGAATCCCACGTTCCAGGTCCAGTCCTTTGTCTTGACTGGTACGAGATTGAGACTCATCTCGATACCGGAGCTTGACACGTTTCCGACATTGGTGGTGATCATCTTGCTGAAGTTCATTCCTGCCGGAGTGGGCACGGTGGCGATGAGGTCTTCCGTCTTGCGGGTGTACCAGTCCACGCTTCCCTGGATCCTGTTGTCGAAGAAAGCCCAGTCAAGTCCGATATTGAAGGACTTGGTCGTCTCCCATTTGAGGTCGGAGATGTAGGATGACGGGAGGTATGTGGTGATGTATTTGCCGTCGGAGCCGATATACCGGTTGCTTGATGTGCCGTTCCAGTAGGTAGGGAGATAGTTGTAGTTGCCGATGCCGTCCTGCTGTCCGGTCACTCCGTAGCTGGCTCTGACTTTGAGGTCGTTGACGGCGTCAAAATTCCTGAGGAAAGACTCTTCGGAAACTCTCCATGCGAGCGCCACCGAAGGGAATGTGCCCCAGCGGGTGTCCTTCGAGAATCGCGATGTGCCGTCGCGGCGCACCGTGGCCGTGAGGAGGTAGCGGGAGTCGAAAGACCAGTTCAGACGCGCATAGTAGGACAGCAGCACGTGGCGGTTGTCGCTGGCGTTCCACGCCTGGTTGAGGCTTTCGCCGGCCTCGCTGTAGTTGTCTCCCGCCGGATAATATGCTTTCCAGTACTGGTAGTCATATCCGAGGGTCGCGTCGATGCGTGACTTGACTGCTTCGATCTCCTTGTTGTAGTTGAGGTAGGCCGTCAGAAGGCGGTTGTGTTTCTCGGCAGGGCCGTAATTGTTGACATATCCTTTGGTCGAATATGCGTCTGCGGCGGTCGCCGGGGTGAAGGAGCGCCCCTTGCCCGATGCGTAGTCGTAGCCTCCGGTGACGTGGATCTTCAGATCCGGAAGGAAGTGCATCTTGTAGTCGGCGTCGATGTTGCCCACGAGTCTGTAAACGTCGCTGGTGGATTCGTTCTGCATCAGGAGACCGAGCGGGTTCTTCACTGCCACATAGTCCGGTGCGCCCTGACTGTCAACTATTTCGTAGTATCCGCCGAGCGTGTCGTTTCCGGAATATACCGGTACTGTCGGGTTGAATGTGGCTGCATTCCAGATGGCTCCGCTGTTGGCGAATCTGTTGCGGTTGTATGCGCCCTTGAGGCTTATGTTGAATTTGAGATAATCCTTGAAGAACGCCGGGGCGAGATTGATGTTGCCGGAGACGCGCTCCGCATTGTCGGTCTTCAGGATACCGTCCTGATTGTAATAGCCGACGGAAGCTCTGAACGGAAGCCACTT
The DNA here is from genome assembly GCA_963614015.1 of uncultured Eubacteriales bacterium. Taxonomy (GTDB): domain Bacteria; phylum Bacteroidota; class Bacteroidia; order Bacteroidales; family UBA932; genus Cryptobacteroides. Next base: position 3,056 of record CAVECU010000084.1, on the reverse strand, counting down.
GGCGGCCTGACCGCTGACGCTCAGGTTGTTGTCCGTGCCGAACGCCGGCTGGAAGATCTGCTTGTTCCAGTCGGTGCGCTCGGAGCCGAGGTATTGGCTGTAGTCGGTCCCGAGGCTGTTGGCCACACTGACGAAATCGTCATAGGAAAGCATGTCGGCGAGCTTGCTCTTCCACTGGACAGACTGCGTGGAAGTCAGGTTCACCTTGATCTTCTCGCTTGCGCCTTTCTTGGTGGTGATGATTATGACACCGTTGGAAGCCCTTGAGCCATAGATGGCTGTGGAAGACGCGTCCTTCAGTACCGTCATGGACTCGATGTCGGACGGGTTGATCAGCGACAGGAAGTTGCCGTCGTTGCCGGCAATTCCGCCGATCTCCAGCGGCACGCCGTCAAGCACGATGAGAGGGTCGTTGGAAGCGTTGAGCGATGCTCCGCCTCGGATCCTTATGGTGCTTCCGGAAGTAGGGGAGCCGCTTGACGACATTATCTGCACTCCGGCCACCTTGCCGTTGATGAGCTGTTCCGGAGACGAGATGAGACCGCCGTTGAAATCCTTGGACTTCATGGTGGACACGGAGCCGGTGAGATCCTTCTTCGCGGTCGTTCCGTATCCTATCACCACCGCGTCCGCGAGGATTCTGGTATCGGCTTTCATCGTGACGTTGATGACATCGCGTCCGGATACCGGTATCTCCACCGTGGCGTATCCTATGCAGGAGAATACCAGGGTGGCGTCTGATGCGGCGCTGAGACTGTAGCGTCCGTCGATGTCTGTGGATGTTCCGGATGAAGTCCCCTTTATCAATACCGTAAGACCTATGACAGGTTCGCCGGATTCTTCGGTCACTGTTCCGGTCACGGTGCGGATTCCGGACTTGGAGGTCTCCTGCGCGCTCAGGAAAGTGCCGCAGAAAAGGGATCCTGACACCGCCATGAGGAACATGACTGCTTTGGAAATGACATTGTGCATATATCTTGAAAATTTAGTGTTATTGCGCAGTTTCACAGATGCAAAAATAGATTCGGAGGCTTGCCGGGATTACCTCAAAAAGGACAAATTGTAAGACAATTCAGACAAAATGCCTATATTTGGAACGGTTCAGACAAGCACTGGCCCGGATTTATGCGCAGAAAGACTTGTATCGTTTTCTTTGCGGTCAGCTATGTGTTGACAGGACTTTGGGCCGGCGCCGCCGAGCCGGGATCGCTGCGGCATTCCGTCATTTCGGGACGGTTTGCGGAGATCCCCGTGGGCGGAGGCTCCACGCTTCCGGCATATTCTCTCGTGCAGGACTCTTCGGGATTCGTATGGATAGGCACTGACGCCGGACTGTTCAGACACGACGGCATCAGAGGCCAGAGGTTCGGCCATGAGCCGGGTGCGGGAAGCAGCCTCTGCAACGAGCACGTCAATGTCCTCTCGTACGACAGAGCCTCGGGGACGCTTCTCGTGGGTACAGACAAAGGATTCTGCGTCTATGACAACGCCGGCGGATTCGTGCGTGACGATGTCATAGGCTCCCGGCATGTCAAGACCGTCCTGCCGGACGGGCCGGACTGCTGGATAGGAACTACTGACGGGCTGTTCCTGCGCGGTGTGGGTGGCGCGGATTCCACCGTGGCCGTCATTCCGGATGTCCACATAGCCTGCTCCTGCATCGCGGAGGGGGAATTGTTCTTCGGCGGATACGGGCGCATCTGGAGAAAGGACGCGTCCGGGATCGGGTTCGTGTCCCTGTCGGGGCGCGACGGCGCTTCCGGAGGTCTCATATTGGCTCTGGCTCCGGTGTCCGGGGATTTCCTTTCAGGATGCCCGGGATGGGGCAGGCCGCTGTTCATCGGCACCGAGAAGGGCCTGTTCCGGGTCAATGCCGATACCGCCGAGTCAGTGTGTCTGTGGAGTGGCGGGCCGGTGAAAAATTTCCTGTATCTCCCTGACGGAAGTCTTGCCGCCGGGACCGATTATGGACTGCTGCTGCTCTCTTCCGGAGGGGAGATATCCGTTTTCCGCCACGAAATCAGGAATACCCGTTCGATTCCGGACAATGTGATATGGGCCATGATGCTTGACGCCGACGGCGGACTGTGGGTCGGGACTGACCACGGTCCCGCGCTGACCAGGCTGAGCGACGAATATGACTTCATAGGTGTCGATGACTTCGGGATGTCGGACGGCCTGGACATATCGTCTCTTGTATGTGCCGGAGGCGGGCGGATATTCGCGGCAGGTATGAACGGAGTGCTGGAGTATTCTCAGTCCGGAGCCGGCCGAGTGCTGAAATCTGATGCGGGAGGACCCGGCGAACGGCTGGCCCACAACAAGGTGCGTGATTTGTACTGTGACGGGGAGTCCGTGTGGGCCGCTTCGGACGGAGGTCTGGACCGCATCTGCGGCGGACGAGTTACTCACTATGATATAAAGGAGCCGGAGGGGAAATATCTTTCCGACTGGATGTATTCTGTGGCTGAAGACAGCCGCGGGCGTCTCTGGACGGGAGCCTATGACGGGGGACTGTTCATAACGTCCAAGGAGAAGCTTGCTCCCGGCGGAGGCGATGTGCTGTGTGATAGGCATTTGTCCGCTGCGGACGGGCTGTCGGGCGATATAGTCCTGAAGATATGCAGCTTCGGCGGCGCTGTCGCCGTCGTCACCGACGGGGGAGTGGACGTAGTGGATGACGGAGATTTCGGGATTACGCACCTGTCTGTCCCGGAAGGGAAGCGGACTCTGTCTCTATCGTCGGACGGAAATCGTCTGTGGGTGGGGACTGAAGCCGGAGTGTATGAGCTGGACGGCGGCGTACTGCGTCCCATCAGCGGACGCACCGTTTCGGCGCAGGGGCTGGTCTTCTCGGACGGAGTCCTGTGGCTGTGCGATGACAGGGAGATATGGAAGTGGACGGCGGAGTCTTCCACGTGGCAGCTTGTCCGGAGGTTTGAAAATCAGCTTCTTTCCATCGCCGCCGACTCCGGACGGGTGTTCGCGGGCGCTGCAAACGGCTTCTACTCGATGTCCGCGTCTGCGGAGCCGGTGCAGATGCGTCAGGACAGGAT
>CAVECU010000083.1:1858-6648 GCA_963614015.1 uncultured Eubacteriales bacterium | reverse complement strand
GATGAAAATGGCCGGAAAGGCCGTGTAAGAAAAGAGAGGAATTATTTCAAAACAACTTCTAAAACTCAAAATGAATAAGATCCATTCCTGCATAAGATCCATGCGTCTGCGGACGCTTCCGCTGTCGCTTGCCGGGGTGTCGATGGGCATAATGCTGGCGGCTTCCGACTATAGAGTAAAGTGGAGCGTAATCTTATGGACGCTTCTCACCACCGTCCTCCTCCAGATCCTGTCCAATCTGTCAAACGAACTCGGAGACACGCTGAGCGGCGTGGACGGAGAGGGGCGTGAAGGCCCGCAATATTCGATGGGCGACGGAGCCCTGTCCGTCAAGGAGATGAAAAGGTTCATCCTCCTGACCGGAGTGGCCTGCGCCTTGTCCGGGCTTGTGATGATCCGCCTGTCCTTCGGCACATTGTTCGGCATTGAACCGCTCTGCCTCATTGCTCTCGGTGCAGCCGCCATAGGCGGAGCCGTCAAATATACGCTCGGACGCAATCCCTACGGCTACCGAGGATACGGAGACATCTCCGTATTCATATTCTTCGGAATAGTCGCAGTCCTCGGCTCCTATTTCGTAGTCTCGCACGCGCTCCCCACATGGGTGACTCTGCTCCCCGCCTGCGCGATGGGAATGTTCTGCGTAGGCGTTCTCAATGTCAACAATATCAGGGATATGCACAGCGATGCCGGCATCCGTGTCACCACACCTCTGCGCATCGGGGTGCGGAACGCCCGGATCTATCAGACCGTCCTCGTCGCCGGCGGCTGGCTATGTCTTCTGGCTTTCACCCTGATGAGATTCCCTGACCCGTGGCACTATCTCTTCGTCATCACCCTGCCGCTGTATATCATTCATCTTAAAGGAGTCTGGACGCTGACAGGCAAGGCCCTGGACCCGATGCTCCCGCTTCTGGTGATGTCCACTTTCGCCCTGTCGATACTTCTCGGCATCGGCTATCTGGCGTTCCTGTTCGTCTGAGAAGCTAGTACGTATGCAGGCTGAATCCCCGTGCGGACGGAAGATAGTTGACACCCCACCAGCACATCTGCAGAAGGCAGAACGAGAATATCAGCAGCCACAGGGCGGCGCGTCTTCGAGACGGCGCGAGATGCATGCAGAGAAGATAGCTCAGCCATGTGGCCGCAGCCCAAGTCTCCTTGGGATCCCAAGTCCAATAGTCTCCCCAGGCTTGCTTGGCCCACAATGCTCCCATCACGATGCCCATAGTGAGGAATCCCCACCCCATCCCGACAAGCGAGCGGCAGAGCTGCCATTCCCTGTCGGACTGAAGCCTGCCGGCTTTTCTTCTTGACAGCCAGAGCAGCCGCACCGCAAGGAGCGTCACGACACCCATCACGGCATAAGAGAACATATAGACCGTGACGTGAGGTACAAACCACGGACTCTGCAGCGCCGGCATCAGGGCCTTGCTGTGGATCTCGGGCTTGAATACATTGATGCACACGAACATCACCGCCATCATCGAGCTGAACGGCAGCACCCACTTGTAGCCTCTGATCATATATATTCCGAGGCCGACCAGCGACAGGAACAAGCTGAACCATAGCCTTGTCTCGCCCATCGTGCGAAGCGGAGGCCGCTCAAGGAAGATCCAGAATCCGATGATGAATATGAGGAACACCGCCGACCCGGCACCCGCAAGCAGCGCAGCGGGAAGCCTTCTGCCGGACTTGACAGATATTGCGGCCCCGCAGCTCCACAGCAATGCGGCTGCGGCGGCATACCACACGAAAGAGTCCCAAGTCATCATAGACGGCCCTCCATTTTGTCATTACGAGTACCCGCTTCTTCCCCGCCTCCGCTTCGCAATCCGGAGACAGACCCGAATCCTGCGGAGACAATCATCCCTGCGGCCGACAGAAGAACAATCCACAGCGCGGTCCCGAAAATCCACGATGCCGGGGACCGGGTGCACTTGAAGGTGCAGGTGTATCCTTTCATCTCCGTATCAATGGAACAGTCTGTCAAATACACCCTCCAACTGCCGCAGCGGAGAGGATGATTGACCGATGTGCGGACTTCCGACACATCCCCGTCCGGAAGAGTCAGAGCGAGGTCAGCGGCATAGTCCGCAGCATTGAACTCCATGAGAGTCAGTTCAAAAGGCAATTTGACCGGACCCCCCGTCCTGTCATCTGTCGCGGTGCGGACCGGGACTCCCGGAGACAGGGAAAGGCTCGCCCTGACAGCGGTGCCGGTGGACAGAAGTCCCGCTGTCAATATTACGGCCACGCCCGTGTGGACACATGTGACCGCAACAGGACGCCTGCTCAAATGCATCAGATCGTCTGCCGCCCTTGCGGCAAGGCATATCGCAAGGAAAACCAGGGAGGCGATGAATACGGGAGAACTCTTCATCGACCGGAACCCTATCAGCCCCCAAAAACCGTCCCTGCTTCCATCCTGGGGTATAAGCCCGAAGAACAGAAGCAGGAACAGGACTATTGCTATCGACACGGTGCCGGCAGTCCGGCTCGTGAGCCATTTCAAGGAAGACATCCGAGAGAAAGAGGCTATGCTTCAGACCACTGCTTGCGCATAAGCTCGACAGCAGCGGCGGCCGTGAGCGCCCTGTCACCCTTGGTGCCGCACTCAAGACTCACATAGCCCTCGTAACCGATCTCCTTAAGAGCCTTGAAGCCGTCCGTATAGACATCCTTCTCCGCATCTTCTCCGGGCATCAGCCTGCGGCCTCGGCTGGCGATATGCACGTGCTGAAGATATTGCTTCCCGGCAGCCATTAGCGCCGCATAATCAGACGTCTCTTCGGACATATGCCAGAAATCGCCCATGACTTTGACACCCTTGCTGCCGCAGTCCCTCGCGATAGCCGCAGCATCCTCCACAAGACGGAGATAGAACGCCTCGTTTCTGTTCAGCGGCTCCAGAATCACATTGGTGCCGTGCTCCGCAGCATATTCTCCCAGCTTGAACAGCTCTTCACAGAGGAAATCCCTGGTCTGCAACGTGTGAGGCCGGCACGGAGTCTGACTGTTGAACGCCGGGACCATTATCACCCCGACAGAGCCCAGCTCGCCGGCGGCGGCAAGGATCTCGCGGTATGTCTTGTCAAAGAGCTCCTTCACGGCAGAATCCTCCGCGAGGATGAATCCGTCAAAGCCGGCACAGATGGCCGAGACTTTGATATTTCGGCCTTCAAGAGCCCCGCGTATCTCCGCTATCCTGGAGGAAAGCCCCTTCCCTCCGGGCTCGAACCCTGTCACGCCCAGACTCTCCATGAAGTCAAGCCGCTCGCCCAAAGTATCTCCAGGAGCGATCCACTCCTGAAATGAGATCTTGAGATCGGGGCTTTTGGCCTGCTTCTTTCCGGATTTTGTCGAGGCTCCGCAGCCGGGCAAAACTGATGCGGCGGCCAGAGCCACTGACCCGGCGGCCGCAGTCGTAAGAAAATGTCTTCTGTCCATATCGCTGATTTTTCGCTTGGATAGCCTGTTCCGTGTACTATTTTCCGGCACCCGGAACAGGAACGGTATTCTTGCTCATATCCATGGATCCCATCTCCAGTTTCTCCGGGAGATAATCCTGCTGGGATGCGCTCATCTCATCCCAAGTCACCGTAGCCCCGGTATAGGCGGCTTCGCGTCCCATCACTCCGCAAAGTGATGACATTCCGCATTCGCCGGCCTCGACGTGAGTCTCTCCCTTGCGGATATGGTTCACCCAGTCCACATGCTCAAGGACATACGGATTGGTCTGCTTGTACTGGGTCTTCTCCGCTTCCGGATCGAACTGCCAGAGGATGTTGCCCTGCCAGTCGCGGATTGCGAAATCGTTTGAGCTCCACCAGCCTCTCGTTCCGCGTACAACCTCGCTGACATTGTTGGAACAGCCGTCTATCTGGCGGCACATGCTGTGGAGATGAACTCCGTTCTCATATTCGAAATCGACGCTGAAATTGTCATACTGGTCGCCGGTGACGCGGCGCTGACGGCTTCCGAATCCCGTTGCGGAAATAGGGTGCTTGCCTATCATCCAGTTGAACACATCGATATTGTGGACGTGCTGCTCGACGATATGATCTCCGGAAAGCCATTTCCAGTTCACCCAGTCCCTTATCATCCATTCCATATCGCTCCAGCCCTTGGCGCGCTCCTTGTACCAGAGCATTCCCTGATTCCAATACACATTGCCGCCGGTGATCTCTCCGATCAAACCTTCCTGGATCTTCTTGAAAGACTCCACGTAAGCCCTCTGATGATGGCGCTGCGTGCCGGTCACGACGCAAAGGCCCTTGGCCTCAGCCTGTTTTGCGGCAGCCATGATCTGACGATATCCCTTGGCATCCACGGCAATCGGTTTCTCGAGGAACGAATGCACGCCCTTGGATGTGGCATATTGGAACTGCATCGGACGGAAGACAGGAGGCGTGGCGATAATGACCATATCCACGCCGGAGTCTATGACTTTCTTGTATGCATCGAAGCCTATGAAACAGTGGTCTTCAGGCACTTCCATACCACGATTCTTGAGATTCTCACGCAGTGAGCCGAGACGGTCTGGGAACACGTCGCCCATAGCCGTGATGGTGATGCCGTCAGCGGCATTGAGCAGGTCTTCCACCGCTCCGCTGCCACGTCCGCCGCAGCCGATGATACCGGCTTTCAGCTCTTTTCCGGCAATAGCCTTGTCCGGGAGCTCCGGAACATAATATTCGCCCGGCTGACGGAGCGGCACTATGCCGCCCTTCTTGCCGCAAGATGACAACAACGAGCTCCCGATGAGCCCGATCACGCCGATTTTGGCG
>CAVECU010000083.1:0-1848 GCA_963614015.1 uncultured Eubacteriales bacterium | reverse complement strand
GCGCTTGTACCGAGAAATGCCCTTCTGTCCATTTGTTTCATATCAATATTTTGTTTGTGTTTCTTCCTTTGTCAATGCGGCCGTCCGCAGCGGCACCCGCCGCTTTCATCATTGCCGCGTCAGATTGTCCGGCACTTCGCACACTACCCTGAACCCTATGCCTTTGATGTCTGAATACCACCAGATGCTCTTCGGATTCTGCGGATCAGTGCGGAGCCACTCATCGTTTCTCGTGTGGCTTCTTGCTGCGCAGCGGAGAAGTGACGCATCGTCCGAATACGAACCTCCCCTCACCACATATTCAGTCCCCGACTCCGGTCCTTTCGGATCAAGGGCCCCGTCAGCGATCCGCGAGTATGCATCTTCCGAATAATAGTCAAGGCAATATTCCATCACATTGCCAAGCATATTCTTGAGTCCGAACGGATTGGCCTTCACTTCCGATGGTTCCTGCGTCTTGCCGAAACTGTCTTCGGCATATACGGCATATCTGGAAATGATCGCCGTGTCCGCTCCGAAAATCTTGCTTCTGAACGTCTCTCCCGAATATCTCTTCGGGTCTCCTTCAAAGAAATAAGGCGTGCTCGTGCCTCCCCTTGCGGCATATTCCCACTCCGCCTCGGTAGGCAGCCGGTACACTCTCCCCGTCTTGAGCGAAAGCCACTGGCAGAATGTCTCCGCAGCGTAGTGCGTCATCGTGATGGCAGGCCTCCCGCCCATTCCCCAACCCTGGTCCGGGAATCCGAACGGCGGCGTAGGGCCGCTCACCGCATCCACATCCGGACGGCTGTTGTTGGCATATATCACAGCCGGAGGAGTACGGCCCTCGGACATCGTCTCATTGTAGAAAGCCCAGAACTGGCTCCAAGTCACCTCTGTCTCCCCCATGAAGAACGGCGATATGCGGACTTTCCGCCGCGGGCCTTCGTCATCCTTCCTGAAAGGCTCTCCGTCAGGGCTTCCGATGGTGAATTCCCCGCCCGGAACGGCTATCATCCTGATGGCTGCGGACGTGCCCGGCACCGTCTCAGTAAAGTCCTCAAATGCAGTCACCTGCGCAGCGCTCTCGTATCTTTCGCCCATGCTGTCATCCATCACCTTGCCTTCCAGCCTCTTGTGTTCATATCCCGGCATATCGTGACCTGTATTGAGATGGCAGCTCACGCACTGGAGATCCAGCTTGCGGGCATTTTCCTCGTAATAGAGATGGGCGGTGATCCCGTCGTCATCGATGCCGTCGGGATACAGATTTACGTGGCATTTCTCACAGGACTCGTTGTAAACTATGTTCACGGCATTTTCCAACGTCCTTTTCGCCTCCCAGTCTATCTCATCCTTGTCTCTGGTCATCTTCATCCAGAGGTCCTTGGCGCCGACCTTCGCTTTGGCCATGTAGTAGCGCAGAAGACCGTTTTCCTTGGGAGGGAGATGGCAGGCTATGCAGTCGGTCATGACACCGCTCCCGCTGTTGTAGTGCTCGCCCTTCTTCCAGTCGGCATCGGCCTGCTCGTGATAGTGGCAACTCATGCAGTACTCGTTGGTGGACGTGTATGTCATCGCCTTGTCAATGGCCAGCATCACCCCGACGCCTAAGAGGACACCGCCACCGACCGCGAACAGAACTATCTTTTTACCAGTAAATTTCGTCATTGTTACATCATCTGTGGCCCGGATGCGGATAATCTTGAAAACGGCACGATGTCACCGCCCGGAAATGATATCCGGAAACGCTTCTGTCCCATCCGGCTTCGCAGCCTGCCAATATACTAATTTTTTTCGACAACCTGCCGATGAATCTTTCAGAAAATGTTCTGAAAGTCAGACTTCCGGCACGGGGCAGGTGTGACT
>CAVECU010000082.1:0-6704 GCA_963614015.1 uncultured Eubacteriales bacterium | reverse complement strand
CCCTCTATAGCTCTTGCCGGCGATGAAAAAGGGAAAAGTTACACCGGAGGTGGCGGCCGCCATTTCGATGGCGATGGATATGGAATCGTCAGGAGACGTATATGCGGCCATAGCGATGGCGATGCATCTGTATCTTGACGGCACTGTCCACGATGCCGAGAGCTATGTCATCACCATCAAGCGTGATGGCAGAAGCGACTGGAACATCAAAGGACAGAATTTCAGGCGGAAGCCGTAATGGAGAATAGCTTCTAAATCAGATAGAAATGAAAGAATATACATTCAAAATCAACGGAAAGGAGTACAATGTCACCGTGGAGTCCGCAGAGGGCAATGTCGCCGATGTGACTGTCAACGGTGCCGGATTCAAGGTGGAAGTGGCGAATGTGCAGAGTGAGAAGGCGGATGCTCCCGCATCAGTCTCCGCTCCTGCGGCGGCCTCGCAGACTGCGGCCGCAAAGCCTGCAGCAGCGGCGTCGGGCAAGCCTGTGACATCTCCGCTTCCGGGAGTGATCGTGGAAATTTCCGTGAAGGAAGGCGATTCGGTAAGCGCCGGCCAGAAAGTGGCTGTGCTTGAAGCCATGAAGATGGAGAATGAAATCGCGGCGGACAGATCCGGCGTGGTGACCGCAATTCATGTCGCGAAGGGGGATTCCGTCCTTGAGGGCGCTTCCATCGTGACCATCGCATAGAAATCCTGGCGGGTGAAACTGCAGACACAGGTGGATATCGGGCGGAGCCTCATCCCTGTCTCCTACGGGAGCAGGATCCTGATGCTCGGGAGCTGCTTTGCTGACAATATCGGGCGGATTATGACCGATATGGGGTTCAATGTGAGGGTGAATCCGTTCGGGACGCTCTACAATCCCGTGTCAGTGGTCAATTCCATGGGGCGTCTCAGCTCGGCCGTCCCTTTTGCCGAGGATGAATGTGTGCAGATGGGGGCCGGGGCGGATCTTTTCTGCTCGTTCAGCCATCACACGGCCGCGGCAAGGGCTACGAAGGAAGCTTTTCTTGCAGATGCCAATGAGGCTTTGGCCCGGGATGCCGTATTCTTTGCGGATGCCGATACCGTGATAGTCACATTGGGCACCGCCCGGGTGTTCAAATGGATCAATACCGGGGAGGTGGTGTCCAACTGCCTCAAGAGGGATGCCCGGGAGTTTACCAGGGAACGACTGTCCGTGAAGATGTGCACGGCTCTGCTGGAGTCGGCGGTATCCCGGTTCCCGGACAAGCGGTTTATATTCACTGTCAGCCCAATACGTCATCTCAAGGATGGTGCTGCCGGCAACAGCTTGAGCAAGGCCACATTGCTGCTTGCCGTGGACGGGGTCGTGAGCGCACATCCGGACAGATGCGCGTATTTCCCGGCCTACGAGCTGATGATGGATGAACTCAGGGACTATCGCTTCTATGCCGAGGATATGGTGCATCCTTCGCAGCAGGCGGTGAACTATATGTGGGAGCGCTTCTGTGACTTCGTTTTGCCCGCATCTGACAGGGACTTGCTGGAGCGTAAGAAGAAGACTTTCCTGCAGTCAAGGCATCGCCCGATTCTGGGGGTGTGATATTTCAAAACAACTTCAAATGAAAGCCATCGTTAAGATATCGCTGTGGGTGCTGCTGTCGCTGTCCTGCGCCGGCGCGTCCGCTCAGGATATGTTCCCTTGGGGAAGTTTCCCGGGATTCAGGGAACCGGGGAAACCTGCCGGGGAGAAAAATGTGAAGTGGGTATATGATGCCTGTTTCGACTACAAGTTTGACAACAGGGAGTTCGATGCCGGGGGCGAGCAGTTCACGGAGTCGATGACATTGTATGGGGCACGTCTGACTCCATCCTTCGGCCTGGAGGTGCGCAGAAGCAGAGCCGTGTCTCACAGGCTGATGATGGGAATAGACATCATGAAGGAATTCGGCCGTCATCCCGTGGCGGACAGCCGGAGCGTGGATTGCGACAAGGGGCTGGACAACACGGGGCTCTTCCGGGAGCTCACGATGTACTACGGCATCGATGCCCATGTAAACAGATGGGTCATAAAAGGATATGCCGGAATATTCCCGAGGGCCTTCGTCGCGGGGGAATATTCGCAGGCGTTTTTCTCCGATTCGCTCAAGTTCTATGACAACAACCTTGAAGGCCTCCTTGTCAAAGCCTCTTCCCGGGCGGCTTATATGGAACTTGCGTTTGACTGGTGCGGCAAATACGGCTCGTTCCGCCGGGAACAGTTCAATGTGTTCGGATATGGCGACTACAGGCCGGCAAGCTGGTTTTCCGCAGGACTCGCATTCAAATATCACCATTGGGCCAACGCCATGGAGTGGGGAAGTGTGGTGGATGATGCATTGCTGAGCCCGTTCGTGAAGTTCGATCTGGGCAAAGCCTGCGGCATCCGTGAGCTTTCGGCGTCGCTGCTCTGGTATCAGGCCGTGCAGCAGGACAGAAGGAGCAGCGAAGGTGCAGTGTACCGCGGCGGGGCGGAACTCGCCGTGACTGTGCGGCATAGGAGCCTCGGAGCGGAGAACAGGACATATTGCGGCCGCAGCCTGATGCCGTTCTACGGCTATGTGAACTGCAATGACGTCGTGGTGGAGAAGTATGGCAACAATCTCTACAGCGGCTCCCCATTCTACCGCGTAAGACCGGGAGCGGACGAAGCCGCAGGCATATATGACCGTCTGGAAGTCTGGTATCAGCCGCATATCGCCGACTTTCTCGACTTGAAGCTGTCCGTCCTCGCCCATTTCCCGGACAATTTCCGGTTCGAGGGCACGCAGCAGAAGATATCCCTGATATTCAGTCTGGACAAGCTGCTGCGTCCGGATGCGAGGAAATCTGTGGAAAGCCGGAGCTCTGACACCCGCAGGCGCAGAGTCATCTGAGAGTCCGCGGAACCTACTGACGGTTAATTTTTTTGAGACCGCTGTCGAGAAACTCCAGATAGCCGTTCACGTCGAGGTTGTAGCCTCTGACAGGCCCGAGCTGCCCGCCATCTGGCGACAGAATCACATAGTTCGGCTGGGCGTTGACACCGAAAGTCTTGCGGACGAAATAGGAGTTGATCCTTCCCATATCCTTGAGAACTTTGCCGTTTTCTGCGGTTATCCATTCGGATTCCGGCATGACGGTCTTGTCGTCAGTGTACAGGGCCACTATTATGAAGTCGTTCCTCAGCTTCTCCAGTACGGCCGGGTCGCTCCATACCCTTTGTTCCATCTCCCGGCAATTGACGCAGCCGTGTCCAGTGATATCCACCAATATCGGCTTGCCTATCTCTTCTGCGGCTTTGAGCCCCTCATCCAGAGTGAAATAGCCCGACAGCCCGAGCGGCAGCGACAGACCGTATTTGTCCGCTCCGGCATCGGAAACCGCTCCGGATGACGGCACTGCTGCGGACCTGATGTCTGCGGCGATGAAATCCTGGGTCTCAAGCGGCGGCAGATATCCGGACAGAGCTTTGAGCGGTGCGCCGAACATCCCCGGGATCATATAGACCACGAAAGAGAAATCGATGATCACCAGCGCGAGGCGGAAGACTCCTATGTGCTTTACTTCGCTGTCGGCGCTGAATCTGATTTTCCCGAGAAGATACAGTCCCAGAAGTGTGAATACCGTGATCCAGATGGCCAGATAAACCTCCCTGTCGAGAAGTCCCCAGTGGTAGGTCTGGTCGGCCACGCTCAAGAATTTGAATCCGAGGGCGATCTCGACAAATCCAAGCACGACCTTGACGGAGTTCAGCCAGCTTCCGCTCTTCAGCTTGCCGAGGAGCGACGGGAACATTGCCAGAACGGTGAACGGCAGGGCGAACGCCACAGAGAATGCGAGCATTGTCACCATCGGCGTCCAGAACTCTCCGGATGTGGATTTTATCAGGACGGTGCCTACAATCGGGCCCGTGCAGGAGAATGAGACGAGCACCAGGGTCAGAGCCATGAAGAACACCCCGATGAGCCCGCCTTTGTCAGAGTGCTTGTCGCTCTTGTTGACCAGTGAAGACGGGAGAGTGATTTCGAACGCCCCGAAGAATGATGCCGCGAAGAGCATGAACACGATGAAGAAAATGATGTTCGGAAGCCAATGAGTCGCAAGCCAGTTGAATATGTCCGCCGTGACTGTCGCTCCGCCCACAATCCATGTCAGCCCTATGATGACGCATATCGGCACCGTGTAGAGAAGCACGATGAAAAGACCGTACATGAAGGCCTTGAACCTTCCGGCCGCAGGGGAGGACGAGCCTTTCATGAAGAAGGAAATCGTCATCGGAATCATCGGGAATACGCAAGGCGTCAGAAGCATTGCAAATCCCCACAGTATGGCCTCCAGGATGAAGCCCCAGACTGAAGAAGCCCCCTCTGTGGAGCCTCCTGCGGGGGCGGAAGCCTCAGATACGGCTTCCCCGGTCACGGCATCCGCAGCGGTCTGCGCATTTCCTATGGTGATGGAGAACTCATAGTCCTCGGGCATGGCGCAAGTCTCTTCGTTGCAGCTGTTCCAATGGATCGTGCCGCTGACGGCCGCACCGTCCAGGACCCGTACTTTCTGACCTATCAGGATGCGTCCGTACAGCGCGGTGGCGTCTTTCAGCCCTGGTACGGCCACAGGGTCAAGCTTGTCGTAGATCCCGCCTGTCAGAGTGCATCCGTCAGGAACATTGAACTCCACCGTCGCCGGATTGATTCCGCTTGTGGTGCTGTATGTATGCCAGCCGCTGATGATCGTCCCGTCAAACAGGATTTCGTATTCTCCGTCTCCGAGACTGTCGGACGAGACTTTCCAGTCGACCGTCCTCTCTGGTGCCTGTCCGCCTGCGGTCAAGGCGATGAACGCAGATGCGATGACTGCGGCAAGCGTTGTGATTATCCGTTTCATATTGAGCGTAAGATATTTGGATTTCCGGAAGCCGATGCGGCGTGAGCCTTTTCAGCCCCGCGCCGCGCCGCCTTATTTCGCGAACGCTACGGACCTTGTCTCCCTTATGACGGTGATCTTCACCTGTCCAGGATAGGTCATCTCGTTCTGGATCTTCAGAGCGATGTCCGAAGAAAGCCTTGCCGCAGCCTCGTCGCTGACATCTTCGGCTCCGACGATGACTCTGAGCTCGCGGCCTGCCTGGATTGCATAGCTCTTGGTCACGCCCGGGTAAGACGCCGCGAGGTCTTCCATTCCCTTGAGACGCTTGATGTATGACTCGATGACCTCACGCCTTGCTCCCGGTCTTGCTCCGGAGATGGCGTCGCCGACCATCACGATAGGAGAGATGAGAGAAGTCATTTCAGTCTCCTCGTGGTGCGCGCCGATCGCGTTGCAGATGTCAGGACGCTCCTTGTACTGCTCGGCCAGTTTCATTCCGAGAAGTGCGTGAGGCAGCTCCGGATCGTCTTCCGACACCTTGCCTATATCGTGCAGCAGACCGGCCCTCTTGGCTGTCTTCGGATTGAGCCCGAGCTCGGATGCCATTATGGCGCAGATGTTCGCTACTTCGCGGGAGTGCTGCAGAAGGTTCTGTCCGTAGGAAGAACGGTATTTCATGCGGCCGATAAGCTTCACAAGCTCGATGTTCATCCCGTGGATGCCAAGGTCGATGCAAGTCCTCTTTCCGATCTCGAGAATCTCGTCTTCGAGCTGCTTCTGCACCTTGGCTACGACTTCCTCGATACGCGCAGGATGAATACGTCCGTCCACGACGAGCTGATGCAGGGCGAGCCTTGCCACCTCACGTCTGACAGGGTCGAACGCGGACAGCAGGATGGCGTCCGGAGTGTCGTCAACGACGATTTCCACGCCTGTCGCAGCCTCCAGAGCCCTGATGTTGCGGCCCTCGCGGCCGATGATGCGGCCCTTTATCTCGTCACTTTCTATCGGGAACGTGGTCACTGCATTCTCGATGGCCGTTTCTGTGGCGGTGCGCTGTATGGTGGTGATTACTATCCTCTTGGCTTCTCTTGCGGCGTTGAGGCGGGCGTCATCCATCGTGTCGTTGATGTAGGCCTGGGCTTCGCTCCGGGCTTCCGCCTTCATATTCTCGATAAGAGTGTTCTTGGCCTCCGCAGCCGTCATTCCTGCGATGCTCTCAATCTGCCTGTTGGCCTCCTGACGGAGTGTCTCGTATTCCTCGGCTTTCTTGTCAAGGGCTTCTTTCTGAAGCTGGACATTGGCCTTGGCTCCGTCAAGCTCTTTCATCTTCCGCTGGAGCTCATTGTTCTGCTGGTTGAGATTGTTCTCTTTCTGCTTCAGACGGTTCTCTGTGTCCTTCAGCTGAGAGTTCTTCTCGCTGACAAATTTTTCGTGTTCGCTCTTGAGCTGGATGAACTTCTCCTTCGCCTGGAGAATCCGGTCTTTCTTGATGTTCTCGGCTTCAAGTTCAGCTTTCTCGATGATGCTGTCCTTGCGGCCGTTCATCACGATTCTGCGTACCGCTATATAAGCGCCTATGCCGACTGCCGCCGCAATGAGCGCAACTCCTGTTAAAATCAATAGATTCATTGTGTTATATGCTATAGTTAATCAATTTCAATATTGTCTCCGCCCCTCCTCACAAGCAAAAAGCCCGTCAGCCGCCGTAGAAGCTGATGAGCCGGTCCGAAATTGACAATGAAGAAAAGCCGTCAACCCTCCGTCAGAAAAATCTTCATGACAAGATTTGGGATCCATCCCGGTTCAGCAATCCCACGTCCCGCCTTGCGGCGGAATCCCACTGGGG
>CAVECU010000081.1:0-6791 GCA_963614015.1 uncultured Eubacteriales bacterium | reverse complement strand
CACTCCGTGACGGGCTCTTTTCCGAATGCACCTCCGCCACTGAATTCATCAACACTTTCCGAGAATGCGACTCTCTGAAAGTCCTCCCTGACGAACTTTTCAAAGGCTGCATCAGCGCACAGTATTTCAACACGTGCTTCTACGGCTGTTCCGCACTGGAGTCCCTCCCGGAATCGCTGTTCCGAGATTGCCCCGAAATAACCGACATGAACGAGATTTTCCGAGAGTGTACGAACCTGCGGTCTCTGCCCGCAAAACTGTTTGACAACAATATCAAGCTGCGGGAGATACAGTACGCCTTCTGTTACTGCTGGAATCTTACCGGAGAGTCACCTTATTCTGTAGTGAACGGCAAGAAAGTCCATCTATACGAAAGGAACAAGTATCCGGACTATTTCTCACCTATCGTTGAGATGAGCGGCCTGTTTTGCGGCAACTGGTCCAATCTTGATGACAAAGACCTCATCCCGGAGATATGCAAATAATCCTCCTCCCGAAAGTGCTTTGCGTGTCAGAGGTCTTCCGCGCCGAGATAGCGATCCAGGACCGTGCCTCGGCCGGAGAGGCGGACGATGTACGGGAGGGATGTGAGGTCGAATATGTCCGGGAGGAGGCGCCTCCGGCCGCTTTCAGACGCAGACGCAGATACTGACGCCGAATCTGCAGCGGCTGATGTAGGGTCCGCCGATGCGGCAGACGCAGAATCCGCAGCAGCTGACACAGAACCCTCTGACACAGAGCCTGAAGCAGATGCAGACGCCGCGGGACCGGCGGACGGCGGATTGTCATCCACATCGACAAGAAGGATGCGTCTTCCACGGCGGGCGGCATCCGCTGCGGCGGCAAGAGTCTCCCGGCAGCGGGCGCAACCGCCGCTGTAGAATATCACGCAGGTCTCACGCCCGGGAAGCCTGCGCAGATTCCATCGCCTTACAGAAATCTTTTCCACCATCCCGGATGTCTCCCATGATGCCTCATCGGATGCGGCATCAGTCAGATGCCGGGTCAGCCTCCGCACGGTGCTGCAGTCCAGCATCCGCCCCCGCACGAGGATCTTCGGTATGACAGTACCCGGAAGCGCCCGTGACAGAAGCTCGTCCATCGCCGCCGCATAGCCTGTCACCTCCAGACTGTCTCCGAGAGCCGACCACAGCTGCGACTTGGGGTAGATATACTTGTCTATAAGATACTTGGCAGCTTCCTTGAAGCAGCCTTCACCCCGCACGGAGAGATAGTAGAGCAGATCCCCCATCACGTGGGCATACAGGACGCTGTCACGCTCCGCCCTTGCGGCAATCGTATCGATGACGGCCTTCACCTCGGCCTCCGCAGTCCCTGCCCCACCGGTGCTCCAAGCATCTCCGGTGCCCCCGGCTCCCTCGCCCGCCCCGGTATCCGCAGCTGCGCCGCCAGTCCCGACCGTCCCGAAAACGGCATCAAGCATCGCCTCGGACTCATCTCCGCCGTATTCATACTCAAGATCCGCGACAGCATCATCAAGAAGGATTCCTAGCGCCGGAGCATCCAGATGCCGGCCCAAAATCTTCCCGTCACAGCCCACAAGGAAAAGCATCGGCGTCTGCAGCACACCATATTTTCTCTGGAAATCCGACTCCAGATCCGGATCCCACAGATGACAGACCCGGACATTCCCGGCACTTATGCCGAACCTCTCTCCTGCATAAGCGCGCCAGGCAAGGCTGTCCGCACCGGAATAGACCGCATACAGGTCCGCCGGATAGTTCTTCTCCTGCAGCAGGCTCCGGAGAAGAACGGTGGTGGCCAAGCAGTTGGCGCATCCCGTATCATAGAAATACAGGATCCTCAGCCTCCCCCGCCCCGTCTCCGCCACACCGGAAGGACCGGCGCCGAACAGGCTGACACGCTTCCCGTCCATATCTCTCAGCGACAGCTGCTCCGCCTTCATCCCGACAAGCGAGCGGCGGTTGAACTCGGCGAATATCCTGGCATTCAGCATCTCCACATCGTCCTGCATCTTCACTTCGCCCGAGGCGAACCATCGGTCGAACACATGCACCGCCACAGCCTCAACGCCACATATTGCCGCGTGAGCGAATCCCGGCAACTGGATATCAGGAAGTCGCATTCTTCCTCCTGTTCGGAGACGGGAAGCGGCAGGATGGCTCCGATGTACTCATCCAGCTTCCTTCCGAGCGCATTCAACGCGGAGGAATCCGCCGGCGCATAGGCGTGCAGCATAGCCCCCGCACCGGCAGCGGCGGCAGACCGCTCCACGGTCAGAGCCGCCGCCACATCTCGGGCAGACGCCGCAGCCTCGCCGCAGCCCGCCGCTGCCGCCAGCACACAGGCAGCGACCGCCACCGCCGCTTTACGCATTATGATGCCTGCACGTGTCATCCGCCATCTCTTTCAAGACCTCCGCCAATTTTCTTCCGGACTTCCCTCCGCCGCTACCGGCTCGGCAGCTTTATCCCCTCGGGCAGAAACAGCGAAGTATCGCCGTGATGCTTCAAGATATCCCTCACCGCAGAAGAAGATATATGCGCAAACTCCTGGGCTGTAGGGATGATGATGGTCTCGATGTCCGGGGCGAGCCGGCGGTTGGCATCGGCCGTGGACCGCTCCGTCTCGAAATCGATCATATTGCGCACTCCCCTGACCATGTGATGGATGCCCAGCTCGCGGCAAGTGTCCACGGTGAGATTGTCATAGGTGATGATGGACACCCGGTCAAGCCCTTTCACGGCCTGCCGGATGATGTCCGCCCGCTGCTCCATGTCGAAGAAGCCGCGTTTGTCCTGATTGATGCCCACGGCGACGACCACCTCGTCAAACATCGTGAGCGCCCGTTTCAATATGTTCAGATGCCCGGCCGTGAACGGATCGAACGACCCCGGGAACAATGCCTTTATCTTCATCTTTTCAGACGCTGTTTTGATATGATTCGTCTTTTTTCTTCCCCCGGCGGCAGGCAGCCGCAACCGGCGATATCTCCGCCCCGGCCGCTTCTCATGCCGCTACAGCTGCCACTTCACAGGTGTCCTGCCCTCCGACACAAGGATTTCGTTGGTCCTGGAGAAATGCCTGCATCCGAAGAACGCCCCTCGCGCCAGCGGAGACGGATGCGCCGCCTCCAGCACATAGTGCCGCGACAAGTCTATCAGCGGCTTCTTGCTTCTGGCGAAATTGCCCCACAACAGGAAGACCACTCCGCTGCAATGCTCTGATATATACCGTATCACCGCATCAGTGAACTCCTGCCATCCGATGGCGCTGTGCGATGCCGGAGCGCCGGAGCGCACGGTCAGCACAGAGTTGAGAAGCAGCACCCCCTGCTCGGCCCAGCCGCTCAAGTCCGGGCAGCCGCTCATCTTCACGCCCAAGTCCGACTCTATTTCCTTGAAGATATTCTTGAGAGAAGGCGGAGCTGGCACTCCCTCCGGGACGGAGAAAGACAGGCCCATAGCCTGCCCGCAGCCGTGATAGGGATCCTGGCCGAGAATCACCACCTTGACCTTGTCCACAGGTGTGAGCTCAAACGCCTTGAAGATCTCCCGCCCGGGCGGGAAAATACTTTTGCCCTCTTCCTTCTCCCGGTGCAGATACCGGACAAGAGACTCAAAATACGGTTTGTCAAACTCCCCGCCGAGAGCCTCTTTCCAGCTTTTTTCGATCTGTACTTCCATGATTTCGGAAAATCAGAACAGAACCTTCACCACGTCGTCAATCGTCTTCACATAGACGAACGACAACCCCTTCACATAGATTTCGTTGATATCCTCGATATCCCTGCGGTTGTCCTCCGAGATGAGGATGGTCTTCACTCCCGCCCTCTTCGCCGCCAGAATCTTCTCCTTTATCCCGCCGACAGGAAGCACACGCCCCCTCAGGGTCATCTCACCGGTCATCGCCACGCCGCTGCGGACAGGCTTCCCGAGATAGGCCGACAGCATCGAGCAGACGATGGTGATGCCCGCCGAAGGCCCATCCTTGGGCACGGCGCCCTCCGGCACGTGCACGTGGATATCCTTTTTCTCGAATTCTTCGGATGAAAGCCCGGCCATCTCCGGACGGGCCTTGATGTACTGATATGCGATCGTGGCCGACTCCTTCATCACGTTTCCGAGATTTCCGGTCATGGAGAGCTGTCCCTTGCCGTCGCTCACGCAGCTTTCTATAAACAATATCTCTCCGCCCATCTGGGTCCATGCAAGGCCTGTCACCACGCCCACGCCCTCGTTGCCGCTCTGGCTGTCGTGGAACGCCGTAGGCAGCCCCAGATATTCCTTGAGATGAGCCTTGCCCAGCACAGGCGGCAGCTCCTCCCCGAAAGCGATTTTCCGGGCCGTGACCCTGGCGATCTTGGCTATCTGCTTCTCCAGCCCCCTCACTCCGGACTCACGGGTATATTCGTCTATCACGGCCGACAGCGCCGCCTTGTCCATCTTGAAATTCTTCCTGTCGATCCCGTGCTCCTTCAATTCCTTGGGGATGAGGAACTTCTTCGCTATCTCCATCTTCTCCTCGGCGAGGTAGCCAGTGACATTGATCAGCTCCATCCTGTCCAGAAGCGCAGGCTGCAGGGTCGAGATGTCATTGGCGGTGGTGATGAACAGCACGTGCGAGAGATCGTAGTCCACATCCAGATAGTTGTCGTGGAATGTGGCATTCTGCTCCGGGTCAAGCACTTCCAGCAATGCCGAAGACGGATCGCCCTTGAAGTCGCTGCCCAGCTTGTCGATCTCGTCCAGCACCATCACAGGGTTGGACGTCCCCGCCTTGCTGATCCCGCCTATCACACGCCCAGGCATGGCGCCTATATACGTCTTGCGGTGTCCGCGGATCTCCGCCTCATCGTGCATTCCGCCCAGCGAGATTCTGACATATTTCCTTCCCAATGCTTTGGCTATGGACTTCCCCAGACTTGTCTTGCCCACACCGGGAGGCCCGTACAGACACAG
The DNA here is from genome assembly GCA_963614015.1 of uncultured Eubacteriales bacterium. Taxonomy (GTDB): domain Bacteria; phylum Bacteroidota; class Bacteroidia; order Bacteroidales; family UBA932; genus Cryptobacteroides. Next base: position 1,848 of record CAVECU010000081.1, on the reverse strand, counting down.
GATCGGTGATTTCATATCACCGCGCAACTTGAGCACGGCAAGATATTCTATGATCCTCTCCTTCACCTTCTCCAGCCCGTAGTGGTCGGCATCCAGCACCTTCCGGGCGTGATTGAGATCCAGATTGTCCTTGGACAGGGTGTTCCACGGAAGATCCAGCATGAATTTCACATAGTTGTACTGGATGCTGTAGTCGGGAGACGACGGATTGTACCTCTCCAGCTTGGCAAGCTCCTTGGCGAAAATCTCCTTCACAGCCTCGGGCCAATCCTTCTTCTCCCCGGCACTCCGCAGGTTGGCGATATCCTCGTTGTCATCCATTCCGAGCTCCTCCTGGATGGTGCGGAGCTGGTTGTTGAGATAATATTCCCTCTGCTGCTGGTCAATGTCGTTCTTGACCTTGGCATTGATCTCCTGCTTTATCTTCAGAAGCTCCACCTGCGTGTCCAGGACATTGAGAAGCCTCATCGCCCTGACCTTTATATTGCTGATCTTCAGGAGCTCCACCTTGTCCAGGAAATTCTCCACATCGATTGTCGTGGATATGAAATTCACGAGGAAAGAGAAATCTTCTATGGATTTCAGCGCATTGGCAGTCTCCTTGGGGGCGAATGACGAGGTCTTCAGGATGGCGGCGGCCTTCTCCTTGAGAGACTCGGCTATCATACGGACTTCCGGCTTGTTCTGATCCACCCGGGTGTCATCCACATACGAGACCCTGGCCCTGAGATACGGCTCCTCCTCCACGATCTGCTCCATCTTGAACCGCCTGACGCCCTGCAGGACCACTGACAGCGTCCCGTCCGGCATCTCGAAAGTCTTGATGATTCTGGCCGCCGTACCGAAATGCGAAAGGTCCTTCTGCCGGGGGTCTTCCACCGCGACATCATTCTGAGGCACAGCGCCTATGACGGCGTTCGCACTCACCGCGTCTTCTATGAGCTTTATGGATTTGGCTCGGCCGATGGTGATCGGATATATGGTCTCCGGGAAGATGACGGCGTTGCGCAGAGCCAGTATCGGCAGAGTCTCCGGAAGCGCGATGTCTTCCTGCTTCGACTGCTCATCGCCGGTCATCACCGGTATGATGCTGACTTCGGCGCCTGCCGGAGAAAAAATATCTGAGTACAAATCTTTCATTTTGTCAAAATTTCCTTAGAAGCTGTTTTGATATATGTCAATGTCCGGAGTGCTCTGCCAATTTGTCATCGGCAGCGCTCCCTGTCCGTCCGTCCGGACGCCGGCGGGGATAGGTCAATCATTGTGCCACACCCCGGCCGTCAGTCCCCGTCCGCCCCGTCTCCGCCATGCGGCGAAAGACTTCAAATGTAGGGAAAATTATTGATTAAAATTTGTTTGTCACGAAATTTGCACTACATTTGCACTTCATAGCGGAAGCTACATTTGCTTGCTATACAATATATCTATTAAATACAAGTTACTATGACCAAAGCAGAGATCGTAAACGAGGTCGCAAAGGCGACCGGACTTGAAAAAGTGACAGTGCAGACTGTTGTGGAGGCATTCATGGAGAGCGTAAAGGGTTCACTCAAGAACGGCGAGCCTGTATATCTCCGCGGATTCGGCAGCTTCATCATCAAGCACAGAGCTGAGAAGGCTGCAAGGAACATCACCAAGAATACGACGATGACCATTCCGGCACACGACATTCCGGCATTCAAGCCGGCAAAGGTATTCATCGGTGCCGTTAAGAAATAATTTTAATTTTTTCGTGAACTATGCCAAGCGGTAAGAAAAGAAAAAGACATAAGATGGCGACGCACAAGCGCAAGAAGCGTTTGCGCAAGAACAGACATAAGAAGAAGTAATTTTTCAGTGTCTGCCATT
>CAVECU010000080.1:0-6803 GCA_963614015.1 uncultured Eubacteriales bacterium | reverse complement strand
AGATTAAGCCGCTTGTGGAGAAATACCTCGGATCGATAAAGAAAGGCAAGAAGGCTCTCTCGTGGACTGATCCTCAGACTGATATCCTGCCGGGGAATGTCACTGATGACTTCAAGGTGGATATGCAGACTCCGAAAGTCACAGTGTTCGAGGTTTACAGTACGATATTCGACAAATATGACATCAAGAACGATGTCGCTCTCTCCGCCGCCACATATATCCTCGACATGAGATATACGAAGTCTCTCCGCGAGGAGGAAGGCGGGACTTATGGAGCAAGCTCATTCGGCTCCATTGACCGTGAGCCTAAAGTCGAGGGGATGCTTGAGGTCGTATTCGAGACCAATCCTTCTTCTGCTGACAAGCTCGTGGAGCTCAGCATTTCCGGCCTGCGCGACCTCGCTGAGAACGGTCCTACGGCTGAAGAGTTCGATATGACCGTGAAGAATCTTAAGAAGAATATCCCGGAATCAAGGATCACGAACAACTATTGGCTGAAAGTCCTCAGAAGCAATGCCCGTTACGGGGATTTCTTCAACACGGAATATGAAGAGGCTGTAAATTCTCTCAAGCCGGAGGACATCAGCGGCCTGCTCAAGAAATTCACGGAAGGCGGCTCGCTGAAGACGGTGATAATGAGACCTGACGCTTCAGCCGAAGCTGAGTAGAAGGCGTGAGACTTTTTTTAAAAAGGGGCGGGGGATATCCCCCGCCCCCTTTTCCGTTTTCTTAATCCTTACACCATTTCTCCAGCCAGCTGAAGTATTCCCGATGCCAGAAAAGAGCATTCTGCGGCTTGAGGATCCAATGGCACTCATCCGGGAAGATGATGAGCCTTGACGGCACTCCCATCATCCGGGCGGAATTGAACGCCGCCATCCCCTGGTCGTAAGGAATCCGGAAATCCATTCCTCCGTGAATGCAGAGAATAGGCGTATGCCACTTGGTGACATTTGCCGACGGCGAATTGGCGTAGTGCCTGACGGCCTTGGCATTGGAGCTCCAAGGCGAACCGCCCTGCCTCATTCCGCCGAAAGTCTTGCCGTCTCCGGCAGGTCCGATCTGCCCCGGAGTGTAGGAATATTCTTCCAGACCGCCGTTGTCCCAGTTCGGGAACCACATTTCCTCCGTCTCATAATACATGTATCTCTCATCGAAGATTCCGGCGTGGGCGACGAGACAGTCAAACACGTCTCCGTGTATTCCGGCGAGATAATATACCGAATATCCGCCGTAGCTGGCTCCGCAGGCGGCCATCTTGCCTACATAAGGCTCGGCCTTCATCTCTTTCGCCGCCGCGAGATAGTCCTGCATGTTCAGCCCGGGATAGTCTCCGGAGATTTGTTCGGTCCACTCCTGTCCGAATGCCGTGGTGCCTCTTCTGTTGGGCAGGATGACTATATACCCCTGGGCGGCCATCAGACGATAGCACCATCTGTATGACCAGGACTGGCTGTTGGTCCCCTGAGGCCCTCCGAGGCATATCAGAATGGACGGATAGGTCTTTGTGGAGTCGAACTCCGGCGGATAGAGGACCCAGGTCTGCATATCCTTACCGTCCACGGTGCGGATCATCCTTGACTCGGTCTTGTGCGGCAGCAGCTGCGAGAGTATATGCCCGTTCTCGTCGGTGATCCCGCTGACCTGTCCTGTGGAGCCTGCGATGCTTATGAGCTCGGTAGGGAAGTCCATCGAGCAGCGGCTTGCAAGCAGACGAGTGTCGTCTCCGCTGCCTGTGACGGCAAAAGGAGAATTGAAGTCAAACCACTGGTCTTCACCCGTTATCCGGCTGATCCCGCCGCCGGCATCCGCCTTGAAGATGCCCTGGATGCCTTCCGCGAGGGCGTTGAAATATAGCGACTTGGAGTCGGGAGACCAGATGGGGGAGGATGCGTTGTACTTGAAGGAGGCTGTGAGATCCCGGATTCCGCTTACCACAGGCTTGCCTGACGAGGTGTCTATGCCGGCGATCATAAGACGCGTTTTGTCGGCTTCATAACCGTCCCTTTCCATGCTCAGCCAGGCTATGTGACTGCCGTCCGGGCTCCATACGGGATCCGTGTCATAGCCTCCGCCCATAGGAATGACTGATGTCGTTCCGTCAGCGGTGCTGTATATGTAGATTTCCGTGTCCGTGCTGAATGCGTATTCCTTTCCGGCCTTCTTCCTGCATGAATAGGCTATGAATCTGCCGTCCGGACTCCAGCACAGCTGCTCCATCCCTCCGAAAGGCTCGGTAGGCAGCTCATACGACTTCTCTTCTTCGGTGAGCAGGTCCAGGCTGTTCTCTCCGGTGATGACCTCCCCGCCGAAATCGGCGATGAACGTGTGGGGAAGCTCTGTCACCCAATGGTCCCAGTGCCTGTACATCAGGTCATCCGCCACATAGGCGTTGGCCTTGTCCAGCATCGGGTCCGTGTCTGACGGGGTGCGCACGTCACTGTGCACGGAGCTTATATATATGATCCTGCTGCCGTCAGGCGATAGCTTGAATTCGCCGACGCCATTCCCGATGTCGCTGACTTTCGTCTTGCGGACAAGCTTCGGATGAGCTCCGGCCAGACCGCGGATCTCCGCTTTCCATATCTGTCCGCCCTGGATGTAGGCGATTCCTTTGCCACCGTCAATCCATCTGGCGCAGCTTATGCTCTTGCCCTCAGCAGTCAGCTGCCTTCTGCCTGTGCCGTCGCTGCCGATGAGAAACAGATTTCTGCAGCTGCGGTTCTCCCCAATGGATGTGTAGCTTACGCCATATAGAATTGTCTTCCCGTCCGGGGAGAGCTGCGGGTCGGAAATCCGGCCGAGCGAGAGCAGGACTTCCGGTGTCATCCTCCCGTCCGTGATCTTGATGTCCGACGGCCCGATGTAAGAGCGGGCCTCTCTGTCATTTGTGCAGTTCATAACTGTCAATGTGCTGATAATCGATGCGGAAAGGCCGCACAGCCTTTTTGCGGTTCTATGTCCTGTCATATTGTATTGTGTGATGTTTGCAATCCGGTTCATTCGCCCTCCGGTCTGTCAGCTGATGCGGCTGTAGTCCCGGATGCCGTATTTGTCTTTGCGGAGTTCCGCCACGAGCCGCCTGTTCGCGGGAGACGACAGCTCTGGATCTTGTTCCAGAATGCGGCCGGCATAGGCCCGGGCTTCCGACAGTATCGCTCCGTCTTTGGCAAGGGAAGCGATGCTCAGCTCTATCGGCAGACCGCTTTGCTGTGTCCCTTCGAGATCTCCCGGGCCGCGGAGCTTCATATCTTCTTCCGCCAGGACGAATCCGTCTTCCGTGCTGCAAAGAAGGTCGAGCCTCTTGCCGGAGTCGGCGCTCAACTTCTTGCTTCTCACGAGGATGCAATAGGCGTCGCCTCCGCCTCGTCCGACCCTTCCTCTCAGCTGGTGCAGCTGGCTCAGTCCGAATCTCTCCGGGCTCTCAATCACCATGACGCTCGCATTCGGGATGTCAACTCCTACCTCGATCACCGTAGTCGCCACCAGGATGTCGGCCCGGCCCGCGATGAAAGCGTCCATGTTGTATTTCCTGTCGGCTTCGCTCTGCTGCCCGTGAACGATGGCCACCTTGTACTGCGGCAGAGGGAAGGCTTTCAGAATTTCTTCATATCCGGTCTCCACGTTTTTGTAATCGACCTTCTCGTTGTCGAATATCATAGGATAGACGATGAACGCCTGTCTTCCCGAGGCGATCTGCTCCCTTATGAACTTGTACATCGACAGCCTCTTGCTCTCTCCTATCTGGAATGTCTGCACCGGCTTGCGTCCGGGCGGCATCTCATCTATCACCGAGATGTCAAGGTCGCCGTAAACGGTCATCGCCAGTGTCCTCGGGATCGGAGTGGCTGTCATCACGAGGATGTGCGGGACTGTGCCGCCGCTCTTGTTCCAGAGCCGTGATCTCTGATCCACGCCGAAGCGGTGCTGCTCGTCGATGATTGCGAGACCGAGATTGCGGAACACCACGGAGTCTTCGATAAGTGCGTGTGTGCCCACTATGATGCCTGTCCGGCCCGATGCGAGATCCTCGAGGATGGTCTTGCGCTCGCTCTGACGGGTGGTCCCCGTGAGAACGGACGCCGTCACGCCTGTGCCGGCGAGATATTTGGAGATATTGGTGAAATGCTGCCTCGCGAGCACTTCCGTAGGCGCCATTATGCAGGCCTGATAACCGTTGCCGCAGGCTATCAGGGCGGACAGCACCGCCACCATGGTCTTCCCGGACCCGACATCGCCCTGAAGCAGCCTGTTCATCTGCCGGCCGCTGCGCATATCATCTCTGATCTCCCGGATGACTCTCTTCTGGGCGTTTGTAAGGCTGTATGGCAGAGAGCTGTAGCACGTGTGGAACGCCTGTCCCACAACGCTCATCGCAATTCCTCTTGACCCACGGCTGCGGACATATTTCTGCTTCAGCAGTGAGAGCTGCAGGAAGAACAGCTCCTCGAACTTGAGCCTGTACTGGGCTTTCCGGAGCGAGAATATGTCCTTTGGGAAATGGATGCCCCGCACGGCAACTGCAAGAGGTACAAGTGATTTTTCGCTGATGACGTATTCCGGAAGGCTCTCCGTGATGTCGGATCCTGCGGCTTCCAGAGCGGAGGACATCATCCGGTTCATCACTTTCCCCGTGATACCGGCATTTTTCAGCTTCTCCGTCGAAGGATATACTCCTGTAAGCGAGCCGGCCGTGTCAGGAGACATCGTACCAGGGTCGTCTATTTCCGGATGGATCATCGTCACCTTGCCTCCGAACAGCGAAGGCTTGCCGAAGAAGATGAACACTTTGCCTCTCTGAAGCTTGTCGAAAACGTATCTGAGGCCTCTGAAGAAGACGATGTCCATGCTCCCGCTGCTGTCCGCGATCTGCACGATGAGTCTGCCGCCGGAGATCTTGCGGTTCTGTGCCGGCTCGGACTGCTTCCCGGCCTTGTCTATATAAGCTGAGCCCGTGACCTGCCCCATCACCTGCACATATGCAGCATCGGCCTGGATGCCGGCAATGCTCTGCACGGTGCTCCGGTCGATATATCGGTACGGGTATATGCGCAGAAGATCTCCTATGGTCTTCACACCCAATTCGGAGTCGAGAATCCGGGCTCTCTTGGGCCCGACTCCCTTCAGATACTGGATTTCGGATGTGAGCCCCATGGCTGTAGGCTCTTATTCTATCTGTGAGCGTCTGCCGCCCCGGTCCGGACGGCCGTCATCCAGACTCCTTTCCTGCATTCTGCCGTCAAGCAGCCGGTCATATTCCATTCTGTGACGGCAGATGTCGACGGCGGCATAGATGGCGGACATCATCGACAGAGGGTCCGCCTCATCGCATCCTGCCATAGGATAGGCTGTTCCGTGGTCCGGAGATGTCCTCACCACAGGAAGTCCGGCCGTGAAGTTCACGCCGTCCTCGAAGTCCAGAGCCTTGAACGGAGCGAGGCCCTGATCGTGGTACATCGCCAGAGTGGCGTCGAAGCGGCTGTAGTTTGCAAGACCGAAGAATCCGTCCGGAGAATATGGGCCGAAAGCCATTATGCCCTCGTCATTGGCCGCTTTGACTGCCGGAGCGATGATTGTCTGCTCTTCATCTCCGAGGAGTCCGTCATCTCCGCAATGCGGATTCAGTCCGAGTACGGCTATCTTCGGCATCACCACGCCGAAGTCCCGTTTCAGGGAATCGTTGATGAGCCTCAATTTGGAGAGAATCCTCCCGGTGCTGATGCTTCCCGGGACATCCTTGAGAGGAATATGCTCCGTGACAACTCCTATCTTGAGCTTGGCGCTGATCATGAACATCGCCACGTCCTTGACGCCGAACTCATGAGCCAGATATTCGGTATGGCCGGTGTATCCGAATCCCTGGGCCGACATCGCCCTCTTGTTGATGGGAGCGGTGACGAGGACATCGATGACGCCCGCCTTGAGGTCGGCAACGGCTCTTTCGAGCGATGCTATCGCCGCTTTGGCAGACTCCGCCGTGGACTGTCCCGGCTCCACCGGAATGTCTTCGGGAATGCAGTTGAGAATGTTGATTTTCTTCAGTTTCGCATCGCTTGCGGAACTGATGACATAGGTGTCGAGCTGCTCCAGATTGTGGATGCTCTTCTTGTAATAGCCGAAGACCTTGGACGAGCCGTAGATCACCGGAGTGAAGCCGTCCAGTATCCGCTGGTCAGCCAATGCCTTGATGATGACTTCATATCCTATTCCGTTGCTGTCACCCTGGGTGATTCCGACCGTGATTTTATTGTTGATCATATCTGTCAGTATGCTTAGAATCTGTTTTCAATTGATTTCTTGTCTACTCCCCGTGCGGTGTTCAGGGCATTTCCGCCATTGTCATCTCTCCCGGACAGGCGCCTTCTGAACGGCCTGACCCCGCTATCCGATGCCGTACCCCACGTCTTCCGGAAGAACCTCTCCCCGCTGTACCGCTCCGGCCCCGGCATCTACGGCAAGAGCGTCGCACCTCTCGTTTTCCGGATGCCCGGCATGTCCCTTGAGCCAGTGGAAAGTGACTCGGTGCCTGCGGTAGACTTCCAGGAAACGCTTCCACAGATCAGGGTTCTTCACTTTTGCGAATCCCTTCCGCCGCCAATTCTCCAGCCATCCTTCATTGACGGCCTTGACTACATAGGACGAGTCGCTCCAGATCTCCACCGTGGCGTTCTCCCACTTTATCGTCTCCAGCCCGACAATCACCGCCAGAAGCTCCATCCTGTTGTTGGTGGTGCATCTGAATCCGCCGCTCATCTCCTTCCGTAGGCTCCCGCACTTGAGGACAATGCCATATCCTCCGGGCC
>CAVECU010000079.1:0-6837 GCA_963614015.1 uncultured Eubacteriales bacterium | reverse complement strand
GCCGTAATGAACACATCCAGGCATGCCCTGTCACGCAGGATATAGTCCGAGCACCTGCCGATGAAGATGGCGGGACCCTTGTCGGCAATCGACCGTATCACGTTGCTCTGAATCACAAACAGTTGATTGTCGCTCAGGCAGTTGTCCGAAGAACCGAACCTCCCCGCATCAGCAAGGAAACTCGAAAGCGCGAATATGTTGCGCTTCTCGTCGCTCCGGACAAAGAGTTCCCGGCTGAAGCCGCTCTCCTCCGCAGCCTTGGAGATGAGTTCCTGGTCATATACCGGTATTCCCAATTTCTCGCCGAGGGCGATGGCCACAAGACGTCCACCGCTTCCGAATTGCCTCCCGAGATTGATTATAAGATGTTTGTCTTCCATAAAATCAGATTTTGCTTCCAAGTGCCGACGGATCGTCACCGTCCTTGAGCCTGCGGAATTTGGCGAGCATGAATGCCAGCAGTATCACGGAGAACAGGAATGCCACCACGTCGGATACCGGAAAGCTCAGCCACACGCCCTTATGTCCGAAAAACAGCGGCAGGGAATACACGAGCGGCACAAGAAACAGCAGCTGCCTCGACAGGGACAGCAGGACAGACTTGTGCACCATGCCCAAACTCTGGAAGAAGTTGGTGGCGACCATCTGGAATCCCACAATCGGGAAAGCGATATTGGTCAGCTTGAGACCTTTTTCCGCCAGATCCTTCAGCTCGGGGTCCGATGTGAACAGCGATACCGCAATCCCCGGTGCGAATTCGGACAGCAGGAAGCCTGCGACAGACACCACCGTGGCACATTTCACGGTCAGCCAGAACACTTCCATGACTCTGGAATATTTCCTCGCGCCGAAGTTGTAGCCTGCGATAGGCTGCATCCCCTGATTGAATCCCATATTCACCATCACGAACAGGAACGAGATTCTGTTCACGATCCCGTAAGCGCCTATGGCAATGTCTCCTCCGTATTTGCGCAGCTGCAAATTGATGAACATGGTCACTATGCACGCCGCCGAATTCATCAGGAACGGCCCCATCCCTATCACGAGCGCATCCTTGGCTATCCTCAGATCGAGCTTGTATCCGGAAAGCTTCGCCGGCAGATGCAGGAAACTGTTCTTGTCGCAGACATATTTCAGGGCAACCACGAGCGCCATGCACTGGCAGAGCACGGTCGCCAGAGCGGCCCCCTTGATGCCCATATCCAGCACGAAAATGAAAATCGGGTCCATTATGGTGTTGGATACGACGGTGAATATCGTCAGGCTCATCGCCAGCTTGGGGTTCCCGGACGAACGTATCACATTGTTCAGTCCGAAATACAGATGAGTTATGACATTGCCCAGCAATATTATGAGCATATATTCCCTTGCAAACGGAAGCGTGTTTTCGCTTGCTCCGAAGAATATGAGTATCGGATCAAGATATGCAATCGTCACCACCGAGAACAGCACTCCGATGATGATGTTCAGCAGGACTTCGTTTGTGAGCACCTTGTTGGCCGCCTCGTAATTCTTCTGACCGAGGAGGACGGACAGGATTGTCGCCGCCCCCACTCCCACCAGAGTACCCAATGCGGTGGAGAGATTCATCAGCGGAAATGTGACGGCAAGGCCGGATATGGCATACGTGCCCACATCTTTCATATGGCCGATGAAGATGCTGTCCACCATATTGTAAAGCGAAGATGCGGTCATGGCTATGATAGCCGGGACCGCATATTGCATGAGGAGCTTCTTTATCTTCTTGTCGCCAAGCTCCGTCGGCACTGTTCCTGATATCGCCATATCGCTAGTCTTCAGGTTCGTCCACGAGTTCTATCTCGAATATGAGCGGGGCGTAAGGAGGTATTTTCTTCCCGCTTCCGTAGTAGCTGTATCCGTAGGACGAGAAGAACATTCCGACGCCTTTTTCATATTTGCGCATCTGCCACAGCGTCTTCTGGAAGCCTGTTATGAGACCCGACGAGCTGGAGCTTGAGCTTGAGCTCGAACTGCTGCTTGACATCGAGATGTCCGACCAGTCGGAAGCCCAGGTTATCTCCACCGGCTCATAAGTGCCGGAGCTGCTGTATATGTTGTAGAATTTGGCGGTGTCCTTGATCGTCGTATCGAAGACCTGCCCGTTGAGAAGCCGTCCTATATAATTGATATAGACCGTAGTGTCGGACGGGAATGAGCTTGTGTCCGTCGGGGCTTTCAACTGCTTGTAGTAAAATCCGTACGAAAGCGAGTCCACCCCGTCGAGATATTTGCCGGCATATTCTTCCATCTCGTCCACCTGAGCCGCGAGGACATCATCGGTCACGTCTTCCAGAGTGACGGTGTAGATGAGATTGTCATTGGACGTGGTCTTCTCCAGATATCCGGAAGCGTTGTCATAACGGCTGTATGTAAGCAGCCAGCCCGGAATGACGGCAGTCCTTTCGCCGCCGACTTTCATCCCTTCAAGCATATGATCGACCCCGGCATAAATGGCGTTTTCCCCGGTCTGCTGATACTGAGGGCCGTAATAGTAGGACTTGTTGTATGACCCCACCTGCTGGGCGATCTTCGCCACCGAAGTGCTCTGGACAGTCCCGGACAAGTTGCGGGTCGTATAATTGACGCTCACGAAAGACTGCCCGTCATATTCTGTCCCGCCGCCCGGCTTGTCATCCACTATGTAAATACCCAGCTCCGTCGGCTGCACCCCGGGATAGTTCACAGCCATCCAAGCCTCCACATATCGCCTGTTCGTCTCATTCGCGACCGTCTTCTCCGACTTTGCGCATCCCGCCACGGCAAACACCGCTGCGGCTACAGCCGGGACAGTCCACATTCCTCTGATTATCATATATCTTGCTCTCTTGTTTAGAATCTGTCCTGAAATAATTCTTCTCATTCTCTCACGGCCCCGCAGGCCGTTTCCACGAATACGCCTCCGGGTGTCAGTCATTGGATATGCTCTCCACCCAGATGTGATAAGCGAGCGATGCATTTGCAGGAATCGTGCCTAAAGGACGTTTCCCGAAACCGTATTTGCCCGAAAACAATATATAGCATTCCTGTCCGCCTTTGACCCCTTCCAGCCCGTATCGCAGCCCGTCCACGAGACCGGCCTCGTCGAGTTTCAGAGTCAATATGTCAAATCCCGTCGAGTCAGACAGTTCCCATGACATCGACTCCGCCAGGGCCTTCCTGTTGGTCACGAACATATCGTTGTCGCTTATGCTTGAGCTTTTCATCACATATCCGGCATAGTAGAACGACACTGTACCGCCGGCCGAGAGGCTGTCGCCCTCCCCTTCCGTCAGGACAAGCCTGTCCACTCCCCTGTTCATCACGAGATAGTACGATTCGTCTTTCGACAGCATCGAATTCACGTAGCTTTCGATATTGGTCTCCTGCTGCGCAATGGTATTCTTGTATTCTTCCTTCGAACAGGACGGGGCGATGGCGATGAACACTGCCGCCAGAACCGCCGCCGAAGCCTTAAATATTCCCTTCATCATTGTACCCCTCATCATTGAAAAATCTTCCTGTGACTTCCTCCACATATCGCCCCGCGTCATCCGGAGATGCGATATCGCCCGGAAAGAACAACTTTCCGCCGGAAGCGTTTTCGTGCCCGCCTCCGTGAAAATACGCCGCAGCGCACTTCTGCGCCGAATATCCTTTCTTGGACCGTATTGAGATGCGGAAAAATCCGCCGGCATCCTGCTTCAGCATTATGCTCATCTTCACCTTGTCTATCGAGAGCGGAATATTCACGAACCCTTCGGTTTCCCCTTCCCTTATGTCATACTGCAATGAAAGAGAGCCGGTTATCACCATATATGCGACGCCGCATTCCGTGACGGTCAGGCCTTCATGCAGGAGATGGCCCATCAGCCGGACCCTGTTCTCCCTGTACCTGCAGAAAAGCTCCGAGAGCACCCTGTCCCTGTCCACGCCGGCATCGAGCAGAGCCGAAGCCATCGACAATGTCGAAGGATAGACGGAATTGGCGAAATTGTTGGTATCCGTCGTCATCCCCGTCATCAATGCCGTACAGCAATGCTCCGGCAGCCGATGCGCATCCCCCGCGACATCGCCCATAAGCATCAGAATCTCATACAGAAGCTCGCAAGCCGATGATGTCCTCGTCTCGGAAAAGACCAGGTCAAAGGCCCCGGCGTCAGGCTCAAGATGATGATCGATGAGCACTTTGGGACAACTTGCCGCCCGAAGCATGGGCTCAAGGGAAGCCGCCCGGGAGAAGGAGTTGAAATCAAGACACACCAGAAGGTCGGCTGCCCCGATCGCGGAGACGGCCTTTTCCGGACTGTCCTCTCCGGAAATCACTCCGGCCGGGTCTGTCCCTTCCAGCATGAACGACAAAGTCTCCGGAACGGACTCCGGAAGTGTGATGACTGCATCCGTCCCCCTTGCCTGAAGATAATGCTTCAGGGCAAGAGCGCTTCCGCACGCGTCACCGTCCGGATGGGTATGAGCTGCAATCACAACCTTCGAGGCTGCGGAAAACATCTTGTCAAGCTGAGCCGCACGGCTCTGCAGAGAGACTTTCTCCATTTGTCACGTCATCGTTTGCCGGGCAAATTTACAAATTATATTGCATTTCATAAATCAATTTCATAACTTTGTCCGGACTGAATTGCAGGTAAGCACACCTGCGGCGGCAAGCGCCGCGACCGACAAGAAAAAATAGTAAAAACATAAACATCGTATGAACGGAATAGTTAGAAAGATTGTCAGCGTCCTGCTGCTCCTTGTCATCGCCTGGCTCGTATATGCCAATATCAAGAGCATTATGAAGCCTATTAATTTCAACAGGCAGCTTGAGTATCGCAAATCTGTCGGAGTCCAGAGGATGAAAGACCTCCGTACGCTTCAGGAGTCTTACAAGTCGGTTTACGGGCAGTACACCGCATGCGCTGATTCTCTCGAAGATTTCTACAAGAACGGGCAGATGGAGATTCTGCTTCAGATCGGCTCGAACGATGACTCCCTCGCCGTAGCCAATACGGAGAGAATCAAGAGGGCCCACAGGGGGATCACTCCCGAGCAGCTTCTCAAGCTCTACAAGGAAGGCGAGACAAGCCTCGTATTTTCCGTTCCGAACAAGATCAACGTGCGTGACACGATTTTCCACAGCCGCAAGGATTTCGTCATCGATTCGCTCCGTTACATTCCGTTCTCACACGGCGAGCTTATCCAGATGGATGCCATCACCAAGGAAGTGTCCGGCGTGAAGGTGCCGCTTTTCGAGGCGAAGATGCCTTACAAGGCTCTCCTCAAGGGGCTTGACGAGCAGCTCAGAATCAATCTCGACGCTGACTGCCGCGCCTCCAACCGCTACGAGGGACTTCAGGTGGGCAGCATCTCCGCACCTAACAACAATGCGGGCAACTGGGAGTAGTCCCCGCCCTGAGGCTGATGTTCAGTCTCACCCATATCGTCAACATGAGCAATGATATAAGCAGAATATCCATTCAAGTCAGCTTGAGTGGATATTCTTTTACAACAGAGGTCGGAGACGCTGTCCTCAGATCCGGGTGGCTCGGTGCTGAGCGGATGTTCACGACGGAAGAATTTCAGAGAAGGTATGACACCGTCAGGATTTCCCTCTTCACTCCCAAGGTGGCGCTCGTCCCGGAACATTTTTTCTCGCCGCAGGAAGCCCGGAGGTCTCTCGGAGATGTCGTGAAGCTGGGCGATGAAGACAAGGTGGACTACATCCGCATGCCGCAGGGAGGAGTCGTGCTTCTGTATTCCAACAGCATCGGAGAGACTCTGTCCAGAGCCATCAGCCAGTCAGTGCTGACCTCCGACGGATATCAGGCGAGGATTCTTCCGGAAATGTATTACATACTGGAGAGTCTCGAAAGCTGCCGCGACTACAACAAGATAGTGGCATCGTTTGCCGACTCACATCTCCATCTGGCCATCGCCCAGGGCAGAAGCCTGCTTCTTGCCAATGTGTTCAGGGCACCGGACTTCACCACTGCCGAATACCACATATTCAATGCGATGAAAAAGCTTCAGCTCAATCCGGAAATGTCCACGATCCACCTCAGAACTCCGGTCTCCGGCGAAGAGGAGATGTCGCTGTACAGGTATTTCAAAGCGGTGGAAATATGAGAATCATCGGAGGACGGCTGAAAGGATGCGGCATCACGGCCCCGGCGGGATTCGCCGCCAGGCCCACCACGGACTTCGCCAAGGAGGCTCTGTTCAACATTCTGGACAATGAATTCGAGTTCGACGGGCTCAAAGTGCTGGATCTGTTCAGCGGGACCGGTTCGATATCATTCGAGTTCGCTTCACGCGGGGCCGGGCACGTGTGGTCCGTGGAGATGAATCCGCAGTATTGTTCGCACCTCAAGTTCCAGGCAGCGAAACTCGGGCTCGGCAACGTCACGGCAGTGCATCACAACGTATTTGACTTCATTCCTATCTGCAAAGAGCGGTTCGACATAGTGTTTGCGGATCCGCCATATGCTCTGGAGGGTCTGGAGACCATTCCCGACAAAGTCCTCGGCGCCGGACTTGTGTTTCCGGAGAGATATCTGATCCTCGAGCACGGGGACGAGCACGATTTCAGCGCCCACCCGGGATTTGTCAAGGAAAAGCGCTACGGCAGAGTGCATTTCAGCTTTTTCGAGCCGTAGCATTCCAGTGGCGGCTATGCAAAAATCCGGTCAAGTCTCCGCAATATCATGTCAAGTTGCCCGGTCGGAATTGGAGCATAACAGTCTTCGGATTATCTTTGTATCATGTGCGTTGCAATACGCAAGAGAATCTTAGAAGCTGTTTTGAAATGGTTCCCGAATTTTATTATGCGGAATTTTCGAGGCA
>CAVECU010000078.1:949-6906 GCA_963614015.1 uncultured Eubacteriales bacterium | reverse complement strand
TCCGTTATTCTGCGGCGCATGGTAAGTGCCATACAGATATGAGAAATCGGCAGTCTGCGACGGGTTATATTTGGAATTGAGCTCGAGTCCGAGAGTGTCGCCTTTTTCATTGGTGAGTTCAACAATCCAATGATCCGAAACCCCTGCATATACGTCATCGCCCACATATTGGGCTTCCGCCTTTGTGAATTCCAAAAGAACGGCCTCGTCCTCATCGAAGCTCCATTTATCCTCCGGATCAACTTCCGGAGCAGTTTCCTGCACACAGCCCGCACACAGGGCAAAAGCCACGGCAGAGCACAGCAACGTATTAATCTTCATATAGCAAATCATTCATTATCAAAAAGACCCCTGCGCACTTCGTCAGGAATCTCAGTCCGTTCATACACGCTCTCCACCTGCTGCTGTTCGCAGGAGATGAGAGTAAGCCTGTTGTCGGAATCACTTAAAGAGCAGACATAGCTGCAAGCCCAAGCGGTTCCGTCTTCATATGTTCCGTTCAAAATACCCCCCGACAAGACGTAATCTCCGCCAAGATGTTCATAGCCGGAACTACTTACCTTCTGATAGAGATTGAACGTGCCGCCGGGAAGAAGTTCAAGATAAACATCGAAACTCAGGGGAGCCGCCGCGTTCCACTTCACAAGATGCCACTGCCCGGATTCAGCTCCGATAAGAACAGGTTCCTGCTTGCGGCAAGCAGAAAGCAAGAAAACAACAGCCAATGACAATAGTAAATAATATCTGTGTCTTTTCATTATAACCATCCTCCATTTGAAGCCACGCCCTGCCGTGCAACGATAAAGAATTCACGGGTAATCTCCATCCCGCCGAGTACGCTTCCGTTATTGATTCTGTCACCTCCGGCTATGGCCTTGACCTTTACCCTGGCGCTTCCTGCCTTGGTACATTTTATCATTAATTTACCATTATACATCTTAGGCGCTTCCACCATGCCCAGACTGACGATATCTTCCTGCTGCATTGACACCTCCGTATAGGTAAGCGATTGTGCCGAACCCCCGAAATAATCTTCCAGAGAAAGCAGCTGCACCTTACCCGTCTGTACGGTAAGACAAGGTGTTCCCTCGACGGCCATCAAAAGACGCGTGGCGTCGACAAGTCCGGACCCCATTTTCCCTTCAGTATAATTCTCAAGATAAACGGTGCCGGATGTTTTCTTGGTCCCTATAAAACGGGATTCTATCTCGCTTACCGACGAAAGCAGCAGCGACATATACTCTTCGCGGGAAAATGTCCGTCCTCTTTTCAAAGCATAGGACAAGCCCAACGCAGCTACACCCGAGACGTGAGGACAAGCCATGGATGTTCCCTGCATATATCCGTAATCCTGTCCGTCACTCCACTCGGAACATACGGTCGAAAGCACTCCGGCTTTTTCAGCCCCGGAAAAACCGGCAGTCTCTCCCCCTGGCGCTGCGATATTGCAGCCCAAACCATAACAAGTGTAATATGCCGGAAGTCCGTCCGGTCCTATCGAAGTCACAGAGATGCAATGACGATAAGCCCCCGGATAATTCGAGAAAGGCTTGGACTCGTTGCCTGCGGCATAGATGGCTATCCCCCCTTGCAGAGCATCACAGTTCTGCTTGGCAAAGAAATAATTCAGCGCATCGCAAAGCAGCGGGGCTTGACGTTCAAAAGAATAATCCGACGTAATCTCAGTACCTTCGTATCCATAGGAGCACTGTAGTATACATGCGCCGTTATCCGCAGCGTATTTTACCGCCCTCGCAGTATTGTAATCCGTAGCGGACTGTCCGCCGGAGAATATCTGACAGGACATTATCTTCACCCCATCGTCATTACCGGTTCCTCCTGCAACACCGCACACACCTATCCCGTTATTGTTGACCGCGGCCACCGTTCCTGCCACGTGGGTTCCGTGCCCGGAATCCGAAGTCTTCTTTCCGCTCACCACCACCGACTTATTCCAAGTGATCGGACCGTCATCGACGAAGTTATATCCGTGAATATCATCTACGTATCCGTTCCCGTCATTATCCAGCCCATCGCCGTCCTTCTCTGCAGGATTGGTCCACATATTGGCGGCAAGATCAGGATGCGTGTATTTTACGCCCTCATCCAGAACCGCCACTATCACACGCTCATCTCCTCCGGTAAGCGACCACGCGGATGACACATTGATATCCATTCCCTGACGGGTCTGTGTTCCTATCGCCTGATCTGCATTGTTGATATAGTGCCACTGCCAGAAAAGATTCGGATCATCATATGGTCCTTTTATCATGGATTTCGTAACTGCTCCCGGATAAAACGGATAAATCTTGTCATCCGAAGCCTTGCAAAGCTTGGCACTGTACTGAAGCATGCTTATCTGAGAGATTTCCGCAAGGATTGCGGCGGCGCTTTCGAGATTCTGCTCAGAGGAAAATCTTAACAGGTACCACCGGTGCAATCCGGCCTCCCGGGCACTCTTTTCATTTGAATTATCCACCGGGAACACCCGCTCAAGCGAATTCACACGGAGTTCCTGCAGAACGAGGTCGATATTTTCTATTCCCGAAAGACCCGAGGAAGCCCCATTTTGAGCATTAGCCTCTATCTGTAAGGCGGTAGCATCGTCGAATTTCACTATCAGCACCCCTTGCGCAGCATGCCTTGCAGTATTACGTATCTTTTTCTGCGTGGCCGCCTCTTTCTCCTGCACAAGATTCAGCTCAGAAGTACAAGAGGCCAATGCCAGAACAAACAATATTATAAAAGCTCCTTTTCTCATCATTTCAATTGTTTTACAGGCATTCCAGCCTTCATAGAGAACCCGGCGTCACTCTTTCCGCCATTAAAGAATTGGCTTGCATTCACTTCCGAAATACCTGAAGGGCTCGACGGAAGGCCGCCCATGTCTTTATCCGGGTCTACCAGAATAATCTGAGTCATAAGCGAATAGAGGACATTGGATGACGCCGTGTAAAGATACCTGCAGGTATACCCCTGGCTTTGCATTATAGGAGACGGCACTCCATAGAGAAAGCCGTCACTGACCTCTCCGAAAAAGAAACCCCATGACATATATATATGCTGCGGATCCTCATCGGTAATATATCCGGTGAAAACCGTTTCCCCGTCCTTCTTCCCTATAGTATTGGAATCGTCGACATAGACGGCGAATGTCCCGCTGTACCCTTGGAATGCAGAAGACCCCGGGATATATGCCCCCAGCAGCGTACCGCCGCTGTCATACTCTACGCCCGTCAAGCCTTCGATGTTTATCGCCTGGATGCCATTGCCCGAGAATGCTTCATTATCGGAAAAAGTGACTTTGCCTATATAACGTCTCACAGGATTATTGTCTACCAGGTTAAGGGCATAACAATTCCACGATGTAGAAAGAAGCTTGTCCTTGGTAGGATTGGAACTGAGGAAACTTGAATAGAGATAATCTGTCTCCAAAGCAGGATTAAAAACACCCGTGGTCTTATAGTCCTGCGTCAGCAGCACAGTATTATATCCATTGCTTGCACGAAGGACAAGAGTATAGTCACTGTTACCGTTCAAACCGGTCAGCATCACGCTATAGTACTTGTCGTTGACTTTTTTGAGTTGTTCCTCCGTGAAGGACTTCCCGCTTTCATCAAGCAAGGATGCCGGATCACTCTGAGCCTGACTTTTCTTATACAATCCGAAACTTAAAGACTCTATCTCTTCTCCGTACACGTAGAACCTTCCGGCATTGTCCGTACTCACACCCTGGCCCGCATATTCATTGGTGCCTTCCACCCCGAAATGAATATTCACCGGAACATCTTCTCCCTCAGCCATATAACCAAAAGAGATGAAAACATAATCTCTGAATACGGCCTTTGAATCATATACGCAAGCGACAAAAGTGTATTTACCCGTCTGCGGGCAGCTTACCGATACGCTGCCGCTCGAAGTTATCTCGCCTTCGAAGCCGCTTACTCCCGAATCCAGATCCTGGGCCTTCATATTGGCGGCGTTGTCATCAAGCACACCATCAAAAACAGCATACCTGGCCACAGCCACATCCGATGCCAATTCTGCCGTAATCTTCACTATCCCATTCTCTGACTGTGACTTGGTCAAAGTAACACCATAATCCGGGACGGTATAACCTGGAAGAATGAGCCTGGTCGCCCCATTGGTATTGACATTATAATACCCTCCGCCAAGACTCTCCATAGTGAACATTATACTTGAGACAGGGAAGGTGATAACCCCATCCTGCAAAGTGCCGTATTGAGCGGCCGTTTCGTCCATAGAGAAATTCTCAGGAACATAGGAGCCGAAAGATATCTCCCCGTACGATGAGCTGAAAGTCAATCCGGTACCCTGCAACGGAAGATAGACTTTTTGAGGGTCACGGGCATCGACATAGGTATAAGCATCGGTATTCTCCGCCACATTCACTTCACCGGCTCCACCGGCCAGGGCATTAAGAAAAGTATTTCCGCCATAAACCTTCATCCTGTAATATCCCGGCATATCATCCCGCTCGTATATTTCAACCTCTATCTCAGGGTTACGGTTAAAGGAAGCCGTATTAAGCGTAAACACGTCTCCTATGATATCGTCGCGCCACTTTCCTTTGGTGGACTTGCCGTCGTCGCTTTTAACCAGATTCCATCCGGCCCTGACCACCGTAAAGGACAGCGATTTCTCGACCGGGCTGTATATCTTCACATAACGCGGGTCATTGACCGCTATGGTGCAGCTGTACTTCTTCCCCACTTCGGCCGAAGGGAAACTCACTTTGAAAGTTGTCTCCTTGTCTCCTGCTGCGAAATGGACAGGTTCTATATCGAATATGCCCTCCTCACTTACGGTAATCTCCACAGGCACGGTAATTTCGTCCAGATAATTTGTCCTGCGGACTCTGTATGTCACTTCCGTCGGGTCCTGAGGGTCCAGCTCGAGGGTGGTCGCACTCGTCTGGGAAGGGAAATACACGCCATATGTATCCGCCAGCTCCTCTTCTCCCTTTTGATACAAAGGCTCTTGAGTGCAGGCGACAAATGCCTCTGCCACAACAAAAACCGATATTATATTTCTTATTGTCTTCATAAAATCCCTCCGTTCAATCAATTATTCCATAAAGGCACCACCCCGGACGGGTCCGGATTGTTTTGAGTGGCTATTACGGGATTGTTCTGCGTCTCACCTCTCGATATGACAAAATTCCAATAAGGGGCACGGCCGTCGCAGTTGAGTCTGTAAGAAGCCGGAGCATTTGTCCCCACATATCCTCTCTTGGAAGAAATGTCGAGACGCTTCATATCAAACATCACTATGCCTTCTCCCCAGAATTCTATTCTCTTCTGCAGAATAAGCTCATTGATGAATCCCTTGAGAGATACTGCCTTGGCAGAACAATCATACCTCACACCGTCCGTCATTCTGTAATTGTTCATAAACTCGTTAAGCAGGCGTACGCCCTCGGACAGATCCATATGTGCGGCAGCCTCCGCCTCTATGAAATACATCTCCTCCACCCGCATCAAAGGATGATCAGCCGCCCCTCCTGTCTTATATTCCTTATAATTGCCCTGCGCCGGACGGAATTTGATATTGGCATAATCCTTAAGGGTCTCCTTGAAATAAGTCTTACCGTCCTCCCTACAGCTCTGATAATCATATACGCTTCTGTCCGGATTAAGCCAGGAATGCTTGCGAAAATCATAATCGCTTATACTGTTGTACAGATTACGGTTAATGGCACGGCACACGTCATAACCATATGCGCTCCAGGAGTTTTCCGTACTCATATGGGCAGTGAAACAAAGCAGGTTGGAGACACTCTCACTTGGAAGCGCAAGTCCCCAGATCCACGAATTGTTCGCCGTAGCGTCATTGAATCCTGTCTTAGGGTCCTCCCATTGCTGCTGTGTCAAAGGTTCACACGCACTTGTATTTATCGCCTTCCGTGCATATTCCGACGCCTTTTCATCATACTC
>CAVECU010000078.1:0-939 GCA_963614015.1 uncultured Eubacteriales bacterium | reverse complement strand
TCACTCACCCTGGCACGCGGATTATTTTTAGCTTGAGCCTCAGTAGTCTGCGGAAGAACGACAGGCACGCCAAGTCCTATGAGTTCCGGAGCGCTGGTATACTTATTCTCCTTAAATTCATAAAGGCGCACAAGATCAAGATAAAACATCGCCCTATATGCATACGCAAATCCGAGATATACCCTTGAAGTGGCGTCAAGCGAAACGGGGTCATCTCCTCCGATAAGAGATATCACGCTGTTGGCCGACATTATCCATTTGTAATAATTGTTCCATGTAAGCACCCCTACAGCATACTCGGAGCCAAGCGCAATATTGGAGCCCCACTGGGAGAACCAGTCATATCCCGTATTCCCGGAGATGACAAGATCCCCTGTCATGGATTCTGTAGCGAGATGTATGGCCGGAAGAGAAAAATCCCACGGACTGCCATAACCTGTAGAGCCGGCCTGGACGAGCGAAGCCGGAATACCTTCTATGTTGGTAGCCACACTCACCTGATCAGAAGTGGCCCCGGATGTCAGGACTGCTTCCTTGATACAACCGCTGAACGCCATACATAAAAAGGCGGCGGATAATGATTTGAGCACTGTGTTTTTCTTCATGTTCACTTCCCCCTTTTTCTAGAATTGTACGGTCAGACCACCTGAAACGGTACGTACCGGCGAATAAGTGGCCTGCGAGGTGGTTCCGGTATATGATTGGCGCGGGTCAAAACCTCTTCTTCTGGACCAATACCACAGATTCTCACAAGAAAGATAGAATCTTACCTTCTCTATCTTCACCCTTCTGGTATATTTGGCAGGAACGGTATAGCCCAAATTCACATTCTGAATATTCAAATAGCTGGCATCTGTAAGGAAACGGTCCGAAGTAGCATTCTGGTTCTGGTCCTCATACTGTAGCCTCGGAATATCAGAAGAGGTATTGGTCTTGCTC
>CAVECU010000077.1:0-6919 GCA_963614015.1 uncultured Eubacteriales bacterium | reverse complement strand
TCGAAAATTCCGCATAATAAAATTCGGGAACCATTTCAAAACAGCTTCTTATTTTGCGGTGCAAAGATAGTGAAAGAAAAAAGATTTTTTTATTCGTACCTTTGCAGGTTGTAATTTAAAAAAGGAAATGATAAACAGACGCAGACGCAGCGGCGGAGAGCGCGGCGGGAAGAGTGCCGGAGACGGTGCGAAGAGGAATGCCGGAGAGGGTTCAAAGAAGATTTCGGGACGCAGACACGGGGAAGAGAAGAAGACAAAAATATATGCCGAGTACACCGGCACGGTGCAGATGACCCGGGAAGGGTTCGTCTTCATCAAGGTGGAAGGGCAGGAAGATGACGTATATGTGAGGCCTGGCAGGACCAGAGGCGCATTGAACGGGGACACCGTCAGAGTGGCGGTCACCAGGCTCAAAGCCGGCAGCAAGCGTCAGGAGGGAGTGATAACGGAGCTGATCGAGCGCTCCGTCAAGCCTTTCGTCGGAGTCCTGCACATCGTCGGCACGCAGGCTTGGGTGCTGATGCAGAGCAGGGTGATGCCGTACGACATCAGTATCGACATAGCTGACAGCAAGGGCAAGATGCTCCATAACAGGCGCGGCGAGCTTCCGCGCACAGGATATCTCAAGACGCTCGGAGACGGTGAATATGCCGTTCCGGGAGTGATCGAGACGGTGGACGGCAAGGCTTGCGAGCTCCGGGCCCGCAGCGGGCTCAAGGTGGCAGCCCTTGTGGACAGCTGGGGCAGAGGCGAGCCCAACCCGAGAGGACACATTGTGGATGTCCTCGGCGAGCCGGGAGAGAACGATACGGAGATGCATTCGATATTGGCCGAGTATTCGTTGCCTTACAGGTTCGAGCCGGAGGTGGAGAATGCCGCGGACGGCATTTCCGACAAGATTACCGCCAAGGACCTCAAGGGAAGGCGGGACTTCAGGGACACGCTCACGTTCACCATTGACCCCGAGGATGCCAAGGATTTCGATGACGCGCTGTCATTCAAGGAACTGGATGGCGGCAACTATGAAGTAGGCGTGCATATCGCCGATGTCTCGTACTATGTCACGCCGGGGTCTGTGGTCGACAAGGAGGCGCAGAGCAGAGGTACGTCCGTATATCTCGTTGACAGGACGGTGCCTATGCTCCCGGAGAAATTGTCCAACAAACTATGCTCCCTGCGCCCCGGCGAAGACAAGCTTACGTTCTCGGCGGTGTTCGAGCTGACTCCCAAGGGAACCGTTGCGGGACAGTGGTTCGGACGCACGGTCATCAGATCCGACTATAGATTTGCATATGAGACTGCGCAGCAGATAATTGACAATGGCGAGAAATCCCTTGAGATGGAGCTGCGCGGCGGTACGGACGGTGTGCACCGGGCCGGGAAAGCACCGGCGAAGGAGTCTTCTCCGGAAGCCGCCTCGAGGAAAGCCGAGGAACGCGATGCATCCGCCATGGGCGAGGGCCTGTATGAGGGTTGCATAATCCCGGACGGACTGAAAAAAGCGGTGCTGACGCTGCATGGTCTTGCCGGAAAGCTCCGCAAGCGCAGATTCGCCGCCGGAGCCATCAGCTTCGAGCGTCCGGAGATGAAAGTGGAAGTCGATGAAAAAGGCCGTCCGGTGAGGGTGTATCAGAAGATCTCCAAGGAGGCCAACTGGCTTATCGAAGAGTTCATGCTTCTTGCCAACAGGTCCGTGGCGGAGTTCATCTCCACTTGCGGCAAAATGGACGGGGCTGCGAAGAAGAAAGCCAAGACATTCGTATATCGTATCCACGATGAGCCAAACGGAGTGAAAGTCGAGGGCCTCAGGACATTCGCCGGCAACTTCGGCTACAAGATGGGGCCTGCCGATGACGGGAAGAAACTCGCCAAGTCGCTCAACACTCTGCTTTCCGAAGCCAAGGACAAGCCGGAATTCGCCGCGATAGAGATACTTGCCCTCAGGTCGATGGCCAAGGCCCGCTACAGCACGGACAACATAGGCCACTACGGGCTCGCGTTCAAGTTCTATACGCATTTCACTTCTCCTATCCGCCGGTATCCCGACACGATGGTCCACAGGCTTCTTGCCCTGTATCTGGACGGAGCCGACTCCCAGGATAAGCAATATTATGAGGATCAATGCAAACACGCATCCGAGAGAGAAGTGGTGGCCGCCGAGGCGGAGCGTTCAAGCATCAAGTACAAGCTCGTCGAGTTCATGCAGGACAAAGTCGGCGGCGAGTTCGAAGGACATATCTCCGGGCTTACCGAGTGGGGCATGTATGTGGAAATAGAGCCTACCAAGATAGAGGGGATGGTGGCGCTCAGGGATGTGCGTTCCGACTTCTTCGAGTTCGATGAGGAGCATTACCGCATCGTCGGGAGACGGACAGGCGTGATCTACAATCTCGGAGATGCCGTGAAAATCAGGGTCAAGGCTACCAATCTTGAGCAGAAACTGCTTGATTATGAGCTTGTGGAGCCGGAGTTGACCGCGTCCGTGCCTGCCGCCGGCGAAGGCAACAAGGCCGCCCGCAAGGCAAAGGTGAAAAATGCGATAAGAGCCTCCAAGAGACAGAAAGCCCGCAGGGAAAACAGGAAGAAGGCGGACCGTTAGCCCCCGTCTCCGGCGCAGTCCCTGCCGGACTCCTCTTCAGAGTTTCAGAGTGTTCAGGCCTTGAGGCCTTTGAGAAATCCTGCCATCGCCGCCAGAGCTTTGCCTCTGTGGGAGATGGCGTTTTTCTGCTCTTCGGACAACTCGGCTACGGAGACATCGGGATAGTCGTCTGCTATGAATACCGGGTCGTATCCGAATCCGCC
This sequence comes from uncultured Eubacteriales bacterium, assembly GCA_963614015.1. Classification (GTDB taxonomy): domain Bacteria; phylum Bacteroidota; class Bacteroidia; order Bacteroidales; family UBA932; genus Cryptobacteroides. The sequence continues at coordinate 4,117 of CAVECU010000077.1, read as the reverse complement.
GCTCCCGGTCTTGCCGTAGGCTATCCGGCCCTCCATCACTCCCTCGAAGAAATGCTTCTCGCCTCCGAGGATGAGAGTTACGACGGTGCGGAAGCGGGCTTTCCTGTCCGTGTGCGCGCCGCGTATCCCGAATTCTCTTGCGATCGAGGCCTCGAACTCTTTCAGTGCCATCTCTCTGAGGAGTTTGTCCGAATTGGCGTTGAAGTCCTTGGCCTCTCCGGCATATCTTGCCGAATATACGCCGGGCGCACCTCCGAGCACATCGACTTCAAGTCCCGTATCATCTGCGAAGCAGTCCGCTCCGCCGGTGTGGTCAAAAATATATTGCGCTTTCTGCAGTGAATTGTCTTTCAATGTGCTGCCTGTTTCGGGAATCTCCTCCACGATGCCCTTGTCCGCCGGGGTCAGGAGATGGAAATTCTCTCCCAGAATCTCGGATGCCTCATGCAGTTTGTGAGGGTTCCCCGTTGCGAAAATGATGTCCATATACTTCTTATTTTTTCCGGGCAAAGGTATCCAATCCGGTGAGAATCTCCAATAATTTCGTAATTTTGCGAGGATTGCCCGGAGCCTGTGATATTGGCCGGACCGGGCGCAACAAAATGCCATCATGATGAGAAGAAAAATTGTCGTATATATTTTAGCTGCAATGTGTCCGGTGCTCCTGTGCACATCTTCGCACGGTCAGTCGAAGAGCTTCAGGCTCGGGCAGTGGGTCGAAGTGCGTAATGCCATTCTGAAAGAGCTGAACCGCTCGTATGTGGATTCGTTGCCGCTGGACAGGATCGAAATGGCCGGGATAGAGGCGATGCTTGGAAGCCTGGACCCATATACGATGTATGTCCCGGAAGAGGACAATGAAGATTTCGAATTCCTGATAGGCAAGACATACGGAGGCATAGGAGCGATCATATACAAGCCTTCCAAGGAGAGCAATGTCGTCATCAATGAGCCGTATATGTCATCTCCGGCCTATGAGGGCGGTCTGCGTTGCGGAGATGAAATCGTGGCGATAGACGGCAAGACGGTCATCGGACTGGACGCTTCCGAGGCTACGGCCAGAATGAAAGGCACTCCCGGCACAGAGGTGAAATTCAGAGTGAAGAAACTTTGGGGCGGGGAGAGCTGGCAGCCCGGTGACACCGTGGACGTGACGATAACGCGCAGGAAAATCCATCTGCCCGATGTCGAATATGCCGGAATGGTGAATGACACGACGGGCTACATCCTCCAGACAGGATTTACCGACAATGTCTCCGAGAGCGTGCGGAGCGCCTATTTCAAGCTGAAGGCCCTGGGTATGAAAAAGCTTGTTCTCGACCTCCGTGGCAATGGCGGCGGGCTTATGCAGGAAGCCGTCAATATCGTGGGGCTGTTCGTGCCGAAAGGCTCTCTTGTGGTCTCGTCGAAAGGTAACAGCGAGAGCAGCAGGATGGAGTTCCGCACGATGACGGAACCGGTTGATGTCGAGATACCTATTGTGGTGCTGGTGGATTCCGGTACGGCATCTTCTTCCGAGATAGTTTCCGGTGCGTTCCAGGATCTTGACAGGGCTACCGTGATGGGACGCAGGACCTACGGCAAGGGGCTTGTGCAGAGTGTCCGTCCGCTTCCGTACAACGGACAGCTGAAAGTCACGACAGCCAAGTATTATACCCCGAGCGGGAGATGCATCCAGGCGATTGACTATAGCCGCAGGAACGAGGACGGCAGCGTGGGGCATATCCCGGACTCTCTCACCCGTGAGTTCCGTACGGCGCACGGCCGGACGGTGCGTGACGGAGGAGGCATCACTCCGGATGACACGCTTGCAGGCAGGGAGTACAGCCGGATAGTCTATTCTCTTGTAATCAACGGCATAATAGACAGATATGCGCTCGATTACGCCCGCCGTCACGAGAGTATCCCGGCGCTTGACGAGTTCCGTGTCGGCGATGCCGAGTATGCGGACTTTGTCCGTTATGCCAAAGGGCAGGAATTCGACTACCGCTCCGGAGCCAAGACTCTCTTTGATCAGATGAAGAAAGAGTTGCAGAAGGACGGGATGGCGGAGGAGATGCAGTCCGAGCTGGACGCGCTCGAGAAGTCTCTGGATATCGGGAAGGAGAAGTTCCTCAATATGAAGAGGGACGAGATAGTCCCGTTCATCGAGGAGGAGATCGCCACCAGATATTATTATCAGGAAGGCGGCATCAAGGTGCGTCTCCGCTATGACACGCAGTTGCATTCGGCTCTTGAAAAGCCGCTGATCAAGGTGAATCAAGGTCACTGATCATGACTTCCGACATTCAGGCCATAGTCCTCAATATCACCAAGATACGCGACGGTGCCGCAGTCGTTCACACTATATGCGGAGACTATGGGCGGAAGAGTTTTCTTGTCCGCACCGGAGCGAAGGCGAGGATGTCCTTTTTCCTGCCGCTGAATGTCGTGGAGTTCTCGGTTACGGAGAATCCCAAGTCGGATTTGTGGTATGCCAGGCCGCTGGCTGCGGTATATCCGTTGACGGGCATCAGAGACAATATCCACAAAAACACCATTACGCTGTTCATGGCAGAAGTCCTCTACCGGACGATAAAGGACGGCGCGGTCGAAAGCGGTCTGTATGATTGGTGCGTGGGGCAGATACTGCTGCTGGATGCTCTCGTGGAGGGTTACAGCAATTTCCATATACGTTTTCTTCTGGAGTTGTGCGCGGCTTTGGGCTTCCGCCCGGGGATGGATGACATCCGGCCGTTCTGCGGTGAATATGCGGACGAGGTGGAAGCCTTCATGACGGCGGATGCGGCAAGCTCGATGCTGATACCTCTTTCCGGGAAGCGGCGGAGCGGCATTGCCGCGGCTCTGATACGCTATCTTGAGTTCCATACGGAGTCGTCCGTCAACATCCGTTCGCTGCAGGTGCTTCACGAGCTGTATGACGATTGCTGAAAGCATGCAGGATGTGGGAAATAATTGCTAACTTGCGCGGCTGTGCGGTCCGGGGGATCGCACGGGACACATAAGACACTGACAATAGCGGACAATCTATTAAACAACACTGATATGAAAAGTTTGAAATTCATTGCGGGCCTGTGCGGAATCTGTATCGCAGGCGCTGCTGCATCTCTGGCATTCGCCTCTTGCTGCGGGAACGGGCAGGAGTATGCCAACAGGGCGGAGAAAATCGTGGCCGAGATCCACAATCCCGCATCCAAAAATGTCATCGTCATCAGCCACCGCGGCGACTGGCGCAACTATCCGGAGAATTCCATTCCGGCCATCGAGTCCATCATCAGGATGGGCGTGGATGTGATGGAGCTGGATCTCAAGATGACCAAGGACAGCGTGCTCGTGCTCTGTCACGACAGGACGATCAACAGGACCACCAACGGCAGCGGCAAGGTCTCCGACCTCACGTATGACTCTCTCATGACATTCAATCTGAAGAAGCAGCACGGTGTCAAGTGCGATACTCTCAAGATGCCTACGCTCCGTCAGGCGCTGGAATGCTGCAAAGACAGGATCGTGGTCAATGTGGATCAGGGATACGAATTCTATGACGAGGTACTTGCCATCACCGAGGAGCTTGGCGTCACCGACCAGATCCTGATAAAGGGCAAGAAGCCTGTGAAAGATGTGGCCGCCAAAATGGCTCAGCATCCGCACAATATGATGTATATGCCTATCATCGACATCCAGAAGGCTTCAGGCAGGGCTTTGTTCGAGGAATATATTTCCGGCGGCGTGACGCCTCTGGCTTATGAGGTGTGCTGGAGCAGCTGGACTCCTGAGGTGGAGGAGTGCATGAAGAAGGTGGTCGAGAGCGGCTCCAAGCTGTGGGTCAATACTCTGTGGCCTTCACTCTGCGGCGGTTTCGGCAACGATGACGATGCTGCGTTCGTGAGCGGCAATCCGGCTTCGGTCTATGACAGATACATCACGCGCGGCGTGACGATGATTCAGACCGACCGTCCGGAGATGCTCCTGGAGTATCTCCGCAGCCGCGGTCTGCACGACTAGAATCTGTCCGGGGACAGACAAGTGACCATCTTGGGACGAATTTCTGGCAATTTTGCCGGAAATTCGTCCCAAAGCATTTTCGTTTTGCAGCCACATAGATCGTATGGCAACCTTG
>CAVECU010000076.1:0-6977 GCA_963614015.1 uncultured Eubacteriales bacterium | reverse complement strand
CATCGGGGCCTGCGGTTTGTAGCCTGTGGATCCGAGATTTGGATCGCTCACCCGGGAGATGGTCGAGGCTATAAGCATCTCTCTCCCGAGGAAACTCTTCGGCAGTTCGAGATAGAGTTTCTTTCCGGCCTTGTGGAGTGTCATGAATCCGCCTTCACACTTTGCGGTCACACACTCTTTGTCTTTGACAAAAGTCTTCTGGTACAGATTTTTACCCTTCGATGACGATGTCGAATCCGATTTCTCGGATTTGTCATTATCCCCCCCCTTGCCGTCTGCGGCCGATGCGGTCTGCACCGCACACAACATTGCTACGGCAACGGATGCCATAGCAATCATCTTCGCGTTCAGTTTCATTTATTTATTTGTCTATTTGAATTTCTTGTCCGTTCATCTGCATCGTAAAGATAGAACATCCCCAAAATATTACAAAGGATGTGGATAAAAAGTCCGACAAACTTTTTATCCACATCCTTCAAAAAACTTCCGCAACCCTCTTACTCCGCTATTTTCATCCTGTACATGAGCGAATGGCGGATGGTGTCGGTGATGTTGTGGAACACGGCATAGAGCCATTTCCCTCTGAACGCCAAGTCTTCAGGCTCATTCTCCTGGTCCTGGAAGTCCACCACGGCCACCCTCTTCCCGGAAGCCAGATCGATGACGTGCAGCTTGTTGCCGTATGGAGAGCATCCGTCGGCAAGATAGGCCTTCCCGCCTCGGATGACGCTGCCCTGACTTATCATCAGGCTGTCTATCTCGATTGTCTGCAGCACATCGTCACTGGTGAAGTGCACCTGAGCGTTGGCATCGGAGTCGGAGAGCTTCGGAAGCGGCAGCTTCTTCAGATACTTCGGGCCGAAATGACGGCCGCCATACACGTATATGAAGCCGTTTTCAGCGTCCAGAATCCAGTCCATCGCTATCTTGAAGTCGTCCGAATCATAGAAGAGCCTCTGCACTATCCTGGAGCCTTCCGTAGTGATGTCGGTCACATAACAGCTTCTGGAGCCCGTGCATTCATTGATATACAGAAGCGGGAACTTCGAATCCTTGGAATATTTCTCCTTGCCGAAGCTGGCGCTGTTGCAGTGGGACGTGTTCCCGTCGAGCATGAACGAGTTGACATATCTGTTCTTCTTGAGGTCGAAGACAATGCACATGCCCCTGTTCCTGAGGGAGAACGCATATCGGCCGGATATCGCCAGCCCCTGAGGCGCGCCTTTGAGCTTGATGTCCTCAGGCAAGACGGTGTCGTAGTCATAGACGAGCTCGCTCTTTATCGGCGGTACGCCCGGGAGCTTGTTGATTTTCTTCTCCTGCGCCGACATGGTGACGGAGGCAAGCACAAGCGCTTGAGTGATGATAATTCTTGACAGTCGTGTCATCGCATTATATGTTAATTGGTTATTTCGCTGTTTTCGAGAGAGTGTAGTTGTCGGCTTTGCCATATTTGAACGCGAGCGACACCACCTCGCCCGGGATGTCATCGATGTGGGCGAGAACCATCCCTCCATACGTTTCCGGATCGATATTGTTCTGCCTGATGGATGTCAGCACCGACTTGTCCAGCTTGCATATCACGAGATGTCCGTCGGAGAACGCCACGCCCATCTGGGAGGCGTCGCCGCTCTGGACCATCGCCACGATGCGGCCCGAAGGCGCCGGAGCGTCCTTGCTGAAATCGTGATACAGATATGCCAGTCCAGTATCGTAATGATAGAAATACACCCGGCTTCCTATGCTGAAGAACACGTGCAGATCGTCATAGAATGCGCAGGACGTATTTCCCCTCGGAATGAAGAACCGGGAATCCGGCGTTATCGCATAGTCCGACGGCAGAGCGCTCTGGCTCAGGTCCGACACCGTGATATGACTGTTGGTCGAATTGAGCTTCAGCTGAGCCGTATTCACAAAATACGCCCCTCCCCGTTCAAGGACATTGGCAAGCTTCAGCGTCCCGGCGGTATTGTCCTGATATGTCTGGGCATATGCCAGACGGACATCCGGAGCCATTCCGGAGCAATAGTCGAAGCCGTCCTCGAATTCCGCCGACGCATCCTTGTCGAATGCCGGAATCTGCTTCGGAATGGTGTTGGTGGTGTAATATGCCAGCCATCTGTTGCCCCCGCCGTCAAATATCGGAGAAATCGCGCTGTTCGCCCCCGGGAACGTCATATATGTGAACTTGGAGCTGCCTGCGGCCGGGATGAACGGCTCTGTCGAGAACATCGAGTTCTGGAATTTGGCGTTGTATCCGGTGGCGGATATCCGCTCATACAGATTGCCGTTTTCCGACAGGACCAGATCAGTCCCCCTGTGAGAATAGCCGATCGCCTTTATTTTGAATCCGCCGGCCTCCTCCGGGTATTTTCCTCCGATGAATTCGGACGACAGATCGACGACTTTCTTGAACGACGACCCGTCCAGGACGGCCGAGCCGCTTCCTCCGTTCTGGATGACGGTCACCTGATCGCTCTTGCGTATGCCATAGCAGGCGAATCCCACCGGCTCCGAGCCGAGCTGTTCACCAGGAAACATCAGCGCATAGATGTCCGGATAGGACTTGAACGTGTCAAAAGCCACGAAACTCAGCCTCGAAGACTTGTCAGCGCCTTCCGAAAGCACGAGCCACCCCAGGAAGAATTCGGAGACGGCTGTCATCTTGAAATCCTTGCCGTACACGAGACCAGTCTTCTTGTCCGTCATCTGGAATGTCAGATAATGGTCCCCCGCATCGGTGAATATATGCTTGAGCACACGCTCTGTGGATATGACCGTCCTTCCGTTGTCTGTCCACTTGTAGTCGTAGTCGCTCTCGGATGTGCCGGCCCACTCTATCACAGGTTCATAACTGCCTTCGACCCCGACGGAGAAGGAAATCGCATCGTCGGAAGCGATGCTCACCTGCCCAAGCGGGATCTCATACTCCCCGGAATCATCCTTGCAGCAGCCGCACAATGCCGCGGACAATGCCAGAGACACTGCCGCCAGGCTATAATATCTTGTATAAAGTTTCATAAATATCACTGTTTTTTCCGCCTTCCGGCGGTATGGCCACACTATACGAGCACTTTCATCTCGGTCCCGTCATCCTCCAGCGCCGGATTGCCGGCAGCCTTGCGCTCTTCGAGATATGCCTTGAACACCAGCGCATAATGCCGGATCAGGCTGCTGTCGGCACCGTCAAGATCCACCTTGACCACTTCCAGGAAAAGCTTGTATTTCGCTTCCGAATAGCTGCCCAGATAGTAGCTCGACACAGAGCTCGTCCACCAGCCCGGCTTCACGATATTGTTGTGGAACCAGATGACGGCCACTCTGGAAGAGGTCATCCCCAGCTTGAAGTCCTGGGTATTCTCCAACTCCAGCACTATCCGCAGCTTCTCCGAGTCAAGTCTGGAAGAGTAGTTGAGCCTGACATAGAACGTGTCCACATCACTCTCCGGCCGGAAAGTGAAGCTCTCCGGGATGGAGAAGTCGTCCGCCCCGGCCGTGGTGTACTCGTCCAGCACCTTGACCGAATAAGTCCCGGCCTTCGTACTGTAGCCCGTACTCTTCACAGCCACAGGATATTCCACGGTCTTCTGCCCCGGATAGGAATAGAATGACACGTCTGAAGAATCCGCTTCCGTTTTCTCGAAATAGATGTAGCGGTCCCTTGTCAGATCGTCATACGTGGCGATCTTCTCTTTCGTACACGATATGGCGGCCGCAAGGAGCGCCGCCGCGAATATTATCTTTGAATTCATCTTGCTTTCCTCCTAATAATATGCAGTCTCCGATTCCGGAACCGGCAGGACATACCACCCTTCGGGTACGGTCCATCCGGCAGGCGTCCCGTTGTAGATCACAGGCCAGTCAAGTTTCTTGAGGAAACAGAACGAAGTCCCCCTCGTGAGGAAGTCGCGCTGGGCCTCATTGACCATTGTGTTCAGGAACGAGTCCAGATCCGTATCTCCGAGAGCCGCCGTACAGCCCCTCGCATTGCGCACTTTCTGAAGCAGTGCGTCCGCACCCGCGATATCGCCTTTTCTCGCCAGACATTCAGCCTTGATGTAATACACTTCAGGCAGTTCCATGGCAGGAAGCAGAGGATTGCTGTATTTGCTCACGGTCCTGTCATCAGACTCGTCCCATACGCGGTATCTCTTGTTGGTCGCATTGTACAGGTCAGTATAGCGGTAGTCCGTGGTCAGGTCTCCGTCAAACAGATATTTCAGCTCCACCATCCTGCCGTAGCTCGTACCCATCACGCTTGTATAATCATCGCATACGCAGTCGTTCCAGAAAGCGAGAATCGGCTCCGGACGGCGTTTCCCGTCCACCCTCGCCGGATTGGTCGCAGCCTTTGGATTGGAACTGTAGAGGTTGAACTGATATGGCACCACCCACTCGTCGATGAACGTATCCACACAGGTCTCGGCCTTGTCGTAGTCTCCCATATAGGAGTAAACCCTCGCCAGCAGGCCGGTCGCGCTCCAGTAGTTGAATCTGTAGCCCCTGAACGCGAAGAATCCGTCACCGAAGGCATTGTCCCTCTTGCCGCCGTCCGAATGGATGTTGCCGACTCCCTGAAACAGGACATAGTCCATATTGTCCAGACGCGTCGTTCCGCTTATGAAATGGCTCTTGTTCCTGAGCTCATCGATATCGATCGGGGCCAATGTCTGCTGCGCATACGTCAAGTCCTCTATGACGAGAGCCAGATAATCCGCCATCGACTTGTATTCCGGCTTGAGATCCGGATATTTCGTCACATACGGAAGCGCAGTCCCGGAATATCCGGTCACAGGCGCCGGTGCGAACAGCTGCAGCAGCTCCAGATGCAGCAGGCCCCTCAGGCCCCGGGCCTCGGCCATTATCATCGACTTCTCCCAGCTGTACTCGAACTCGTCTTCGCACTTTTCGATCTGCTGAAGCAGTTCGTTGCAGTTGGCGATGGCATAATATGCCTTGCTCCATATCTTTTCCGCCACATTGCGGCCGGCGGTGTTGTCAGTGGAGCCCTCATTGAGGATTGTACGATAGGCTGTCGGCGAATAACCGTACACGTAGTTCCAGCTCATCGCGCTCTTGAGCCCCCAGGTAAGTTCCTGGCCATAAAGCGATGACGAAGCCACCGTCTTGTAGATCCCTATCAGCGCGCTCCGATATCCTTTCGTCGAGGAGAATGCGTCTTCTTCGAAGACTTCCTCTTCAGAGCCGATGTCCAGCCATCCGTCACAAGAGGCGAGTCCGAACAGGAACGGGCAGACGGCCACCAAATATGCTAATATCTTTGTCTTTTTCATTGTTGTCAATTTTGTATCCGGCCTTTCAGAACCGTCTCATTCAACGGAAATTCAGACAGTTCCTGCGGCCCGGACGGTTACAATGTCACATTCAGGCTCAGGCTGAACGTGCGTGCGAACGGATATGTCGTTCCCCTCTCCTGCCTTATGGAAGACAGAGTGAAGAGGTCTTCCGCATTGAACTGAAGCCGGACGGCGTCGATGCCGGCACGCTTCACCAGTGCGCTGTCAAACTCATAGCCGAGAGACAGGGAGCTCATGGTGAGAGTGTTGTCATCCTGAACGAATCTGGATGTCGGACGCGTGGTATATGTCCTGTTCTTTATGCTCTTGAGAGTGGCTTTGTCGCCCGGAGCGAGCCACCTGTCCGTCAGCGTGCGGACATCGGCATTGTTGTACTCCAGGTTGACATTTTCGATGGAGACCAGCGTGCTGTTGTACGCCTGTCCGCCGTATCTGAACGCCATCGTGGTGTACAGTGTCCAGTTGCGCCAGCGCAAATTGAATCCGAACGCGCCCGAAAGCTTCGGGTCGTAGTCGCCCAGACACTGCTGCTCGGACGAAGACCAGTCGTAAGTGACCGTGCCGTCACGCTTCACATACAGCTCCTTGCCGTTGGCCGGGTCGATGCCCAGAGACTTCATTCCGTAGATTGCGGAAAGCGAGTTGCCCACTTCATATTTTGTGAACGGCTGACTGTACTTGCTGTCGGAACTCGATGAGGAATAGCTTCCGAAGAACGAGTCGATGCTGGAGTTGTATTCCTTCAGGGCGTCACCTATCTCCTTGATGGTATTGGTGTTCCTGTTGAGATTGGTGAACACGTACACATCCCAGTCCTTGTCGGAATAGGCCCTGACGTTGAGCCTTAAGTCCACACCGCGGTTGAGCACCTTTCCGAGATTGCCCTTGTAGGAGGTGAATCCGGAAGACGACGGAATGGATACGGACTCCACCTGGTCGGTGGTCAGTTCATTGTACCAGTCCACCATCACGGTGACGGAATTGCGCAGGAACGCGAGCTCCGCACCGAGATTGAGCTTGTTCACTTTCTCCCACTTGAGATTCTCGTTGCCGAGTGCCTTCAGGGTCATACCCCACTGGTCGATATACGGATTGTCATACAGGATATTGTATGTGGTCCTCGCCTGATACGGACTGAAGTTGGCCTTGCCGGTCACTCCGTAGGTCGCCTTCAGCTTGAGCCTGTCCACCCACTCCACGTCTTTCATGAAACCGTAGTTGTGGACATTGACACCCGCTCCGGAAGACCAGAACAAGCCCATTTTCTTCTTCGCCCCGAATGCGGACGATCCCTCGTACCTCCCGGACACGTCAATGAGATAGATGTCATCCCACGACCAGTTGCCCTGGAGATATGTGCCGAAACGTCTGGTATTGCTGTCGCTGAAAGACGGTTCATCCTTGATCTTGAGCGCATTGTCCGGAGAAGCCTTGGCTCCTTCCACAAATCCGACATATGTGGCATATTGCGAGCTGGAGCGCGATTCCGAGGCCTCGACACCGAGAGACGCGTTGATATTGTTCCGCTTCACATTCCTGTTGTAGGAGATCATTCCGTTCAGAGTCCACCTCGTAGAGCGGACATCCCCGTCACGGTAGCTTCCCTTCTCCGTCACGGCGCTTCCCGTATATGTGCCCGACGCCGGATCAGTATAGACA
>CAVECU010000075.1:2812-6998 GCA_963614015.1 uncultured Eubacteriales bacterium | reverse complement strand
GGTGAGAGCGATCCTTCTCCGGAAGAGAAGCTCCTCAGGGCTATCTTCGGTGACAAGGCGGGTGACGTGAAAGACGCTTCCCTGAAAGCGAATCCTTCGCTGAGCGGTACCGTCATCAAGACTTCGCTCTATGCCAAAGTCGCCAAGGAAGGCAACCGCAAAGGCGCAAAAGCCGAGCAGAAAGCCAGACTTGACAGCGTGGAAGAGGATTTCAACAGGAAGGCGGAGTCTCTGTATAACAGATTCTTCGAGAAGCTTGTAGTCCTTGCTGAAGGCAAGAAGAGTGTGGGAATCAGCGACCTTTATGGCGTGGAGATAATCCCGAAGGGCAAGGAGATCACCGCAAGCCAGCTCAAGACCATTGACTTCGAGAACATCAACTCCAACAGATGGACTGAGGACGAGAAGACCAATGTCATGATCCGCGAGCTCATCAACAACTACTGCATCGCCTACAAGGAGGCTGCGGCGGCCAGCAAGAGGGCTCTGGACAAGATCAAGATCGGTGACGAACTCGCCAACGGCGTCATGCAGCTTGCCAAAGTGTATATCGCCAAGAAGAGGAAGATCACCGTCGGTGACAAGATGGCCGGCCGTCACGGAAACAAAGGTATCGTGGCCAAGATCGTGAGGGAGGAGGATATGCCGTTCCTTGAGGACGGAACTCCTGTGGACATCGTTCTGAATCCGCTCGGTGTGCCGTCCCGAATGAACCTCGGCCAGATCTACGAGACTGTCCTCGGATGGGCCGGAAAGGAATTGGGTCTGAAGTTCAGCACCCCTATCTTTGACGGTGCAAGTATCGAGTCAATCTGTGATTATACTGACAAGGCGGGTCTGCCTAAGTTCGGAAGGACGCATCTGCGTGACGGCGGTACCGGTGACTGGTTCGACCAGTACGCCACCGTCGGAGTCATCTATATGATCAAGCTCGGTCATATGGTCGATGACAAGATGCACGCGAGGTCGATCGGACCGTACTCCCTCATCACCCAGCAGCCTCTCGGAGGTAAAGCTCAGTTCGGAGGCCAGAGATTCGGAGAGATGGAGGTGTGGGCGCTCGAGGCGTTCGGCGCCGCCAATGTCCTGCAGGAAATCCTTACCGTCAAGTCAGATGATGTGACGGGCCGCTCCAAGACATATGAAGCCATCGTCAAAGGCGAGCCGATGCCGACCCCGGGCATTCCGGAGTCTCTCAATGTGCTCCTGCACGAGCTCAGAGGCCTTGGTCTTAAAGTGACTCTCGATTAATTACAATCAATTGATTTGATATACTATGCCAATTTTGAACAACAAAGATAACAAGGTCAAGAGCAACTTCCGGAGAATCAGCATCTCGCTGGCCTCTCCGGAGGATATAATCGACAGATCACACGGAGAAGTCCTCAAGCCGGAGACCGTGAACTACAGGACGTACAAGCCTGAGAGAGACGGCCTTTTCTGCGAGAAGATTTTCGGTCCGACCAAGGATTACGAATGCTATTGCGGAAAGTACAAGAGAATCAGATATCGCGGAATCGTCTGTGACCGCTGCGGTGTGGAAGTCACCGAGAAGAAAGTGCGCAGGGAGAGGATGGGACACATCACCCTCACTGTTCCTGTTGCGCACATCTGGTATTTCAAGTCTGCGCCGAACAAGATTTCGGCTGTGCTCGGAGTCCCCGCTAAGAAGCTGGAATCCGTCATATACTATGAGAAATACATAGTTATCAAGCCGGGAGACAGCGGACTTGCAAAATACGATCTTCTCTCCGAGGACGAGTATCTCGACATCGTGGCCAAATTCCCGGACAATGACAACCTCCCTGACGATGCGCCGGAGAAGTTCATCGCCAAGATGGGTGCCGAGGGTATCTATGATCTCCTCAAGGAAATAGATGTCAATGCTTTGGCGAAAGAGCTCAGGGCGGCTATGGCCGGGGAGACATCCCAGCAGAGGAAGGCCGAGACCTTGAAGCGCCTCAGCGTAGTCAAGTGGTTTGAGGAGTCAGACGGGATTAACCGTCCTGAATGGATGATCATGAAAGTCGTTCCGGTCATTCCGCCGGATCTCCGTCCTCTCGTGCCGCTCGACGGCGGACGTTTTGCCACATCCGACTTGAACGACCTCTACAGACGCGTCATCATAAGGAACAACCGTCTCAAGAGGCTCATGGAGATCAAGGCTCCGGAAGTCATTCTCCGCAACGAGAAACGTATGCTTCAGGAGGCGGTGGATTCGCTTTTCGACAACTCGAAGAAGTCGAGCGCAGTCAAGAGCGAGTCGAACAGGGCTTTGAAGTCGTTGTCCGACAGCCTCAAAGGCAAGCAGGGACGTTTCCGTCAGAACCTTCTCGGAAAGCGTGTGGACTACTCCGCACGTTCGGTCATCGTCGTGGGTCCGGAACTTCAGATGCATGAGTGCGGTCTTCCTAAGTATATGGCGGCCGAGCTTTTCAAACCGTTCATCATCAGGAAACTGATTGAGAGGGGCATCGTGAAGACCGTCAAGTCCGCCAAGAAGATAGTTGACCGCAAGGATCCTGTGATCTGGGACATCCTTGAGAATGTGATGAAGGGACATCCGGTGCTTCTCAACCGTGCGCCGACTCTTCACAGGCTCGGTATCCAGGCGTTCCAGCCAAGAATGATCGAGGGCAAGGCCATTCAGCTCCATCCGCTCGCTTGTACGGCGTTCAACGCCGACTTCGACGGAGACCAGATGGCCGTGCATCTTCCGCTCTCAAATGCTGCGGTGATGGAGGCTCAGCTTCTGATGCTCGGTTCTCAGAATATTCTCAACCCTGCCAACGGAACACCTATCACGGTGCCGTCGCAGGATATGGTGCTCGGACTGTATTACATCACCAAGATAAGACCAGGCGCAAAGGGCGAGGGAATGAGTTTCTACGGCCCGGAGGAGGTGATCGTCGCTCTCAACGAGAAGGCGGTCGACATCCACGCCAAGATCAAGGTGAGGATACCGGCGGACAAGCAGGATGCTTCCAAGGGCGCCCAGACCGTCGAGACGACACCGGGGCGAATCATTGTCAATCAGTATGTTCCGGAGGAAGTTCCTTACGTGAACGAAGTGCTTGGCAAGAAGTCCCTCAGAAAGATCATCACCGAGGTCATCAAGAATACGGGCGTATCGCGCACGGCTCATTTCCTGGATGACATCAAGAATCTGGGATATGACAGGGCGTTCCGCGCCGGCATATCATTCAACCTCGGAGATGTCCTGATCCCACAGGAGAAATACGAACTCATCGACGAAGGATACAAGCAGGTCGAGGATATCAAGAACAACTACGCTATGGGATTCATCACGAATAACGAGCGTTACAACAAAGTCATCGACCTCTGGACCACCATCGACAACAACCTCACGAAGATCGTGGAGAAACAGATTTCGGCGGATCAGCAGGGATTCAACCCTGTCTATATGATGCTGGATTCCGGAGCCCGCGGTTCGACACAGCAGATCAAGCAGCTCTGCGGTATGCGAGGCCTTATGGCGAAGCCGCAGAAGTCAGGTGCAGCAGGAGCCGAGATTATCGAGAACCCTATCGTGTCCAACCTCAAGGAGGGAATGACGGTGCTCGAGTACTTCATCTCCACCCACGGCGCCCGCAAGGGTCTTGCCGACACGGCTTTGAAGACGGCGGATGCGGGTTACCTCACCAGAAGGCTTGTGGACGTGTCACACGATGTCATCATCAACGAGGAAGACTGCGGCACACTCAGAGGCCTTATGGCTTCCGCCATCAAGAACAAGGATGAGGTCGTGGAGTCTCTCGGCGAGAGGCTCCTCGGACGTACATCTGTCCACGACATATTCAACCCTGTCACCGGCGAGCTGATCATCAAGGCCGGAGAGGAAATCCGCGAGGCTACTGCCAATCTGATTGACTCTCTTCCTATCGAGCAGGTCGAAATCCGTTCGGTGCTCACTTGCGAGTCCCGCAAGGGTGTCTGCGCCAAGTGTTATGGGCGCAACCTCGCCACGAGCCGTATGGTAG
Organism: uncultured Eubacteriales bacterium; assembly: GCA_963614015.1. GTDB lineage: Bacteria > Bacteroidota > Bacteroidia > Bacteroidales > UBA932 > Cryptobacteroides. The sequence continues at coordinate 2,997 of CAVECU010000075.1, read as the reverse complement.
AGAAGGGCGAAGTTGTCGGCGTCATCGCCGCGCAGTCCATCGGTGAGCCTGGTACACAGCTGACTCTGCGTACATTCCACGTCGGCGGTACTGCGTCAAGTACGGCGGCTGACTCGTCCATCGAGTCCAAATATGACGGTAAGCTCCAGTTCGAAGAGCTCAGAACTCTCGAGAGAGAGGGAGAC
>CAVECU010000075.1:0-2802 GCA_963614015.1 uncultured Eubacteriales bacterium | reverse complement strand
GTCATCAGCCGTATGGCGGAAGTCAGGATCATCGATGAGAATACCGGAATCACATTCTCCCAGTACGATGTGCCTTATGGCGCTGTCCTGTACAAGAAAGACGGTGACAATGTGAAGAAAGGCGATCTCATCTGCGAATGGGATCCGTACAATGCCATCACGATCGTGGAGACATCGGGTACCGTGCGTTTCGACAACCTCATAGACGGCACCACATTCCGTGAGGAATCCGCCGATGAATATTCCACCAACAAGGACAAGGTCATCATCGAGTCCAGGGACAAGACAAAGAACCCGTCCATCCTCATTCTCGATGACAAGGGCGAGACTCTGCGGCAGTACAACCTGCCTGTAGGCGCTCACGTCCCTGTGAATGACGGAGACAAAGTCAAGGTCGGAAACATCATCATCAAGATCCCTCGCGCAATCGGCAAGTCAAACGATATTACCGGAGGTCTTCCTCGAGTTACCGAACTCTTCGAGGCCAGAACTCCTTCAAGTCCTGCGGTCATCTCCGAGATCAACGGCGAGGTCATAATGGGCAAGATCAAGAGGGGCAACCGCGAGATCATCGTGAAGAACAAGTCAGGGATCGAGAAACATTATCTTGTTCCTCTGACAAAGCAGATTCTTGTTCAGGAGAACGACTATGTCAAGGCAGGCTCTCGTCTGTCGGACGGCGGAATCTCTCCTACCGATATTCTCAACGTCCTCGGTCCTGTGAAGGCTCAGGAGTATATCGTGAATGAGGTGCAGGCTGTCTATCGTCTGCAGGGTGTGAAGATCAATGACAAGCATTTCGAAATCATCGTCAGACAGATGATGAGGAAAGTTCAGGTCAATGATCCGGGTGATACCGAGTTCCTCCCTGAAGAGCTTGTGGACAAGTGGAGATTCATGGATGTCAACGACGCCATTTACGGCAAGTTCTATGTCACGGAAGCGGGTGATTCCCAGAAATATGCCGCCGGACAGATAGTCCAGGCGCGCGAGCTGAGGAATGAAAACGCTTCTCTCGAAAGACAGGGACTCAGGGTGATGGCGTTCCGCGAGGCGAAGCCGGCGACTGCAAGTCAGGTGCTCCAGGGTATCACCAGGGCGGCGCTCAAGACAGACAGCTTCATCTCCGCTGCATCATTCCAGGAGACTACCAAGGTGCTCAGCGAGGCTGCCATCCGCGGCCGTGTCGATGACCTTGAGGGCCTTAAGGAGAATGTCATCTGCGGTCACCTGATACCTGCCGGTACAGGCCAGAAGGAATATCAGGATATCGTGGTGAGCAGCAAGGAGGATTATCTCAGAGAGATGAATGAGTTGTAAGCTCTTGCGGATGCTATAATAAAAGGAGGGAGACCGGTACGTGCCGGTCTCCCTCCTTTTATTTGACAGATGTCTGTCGAATTTTATACGCTATTCTACCTTTCGATAGTGGCTTCCCTGTCGGGGCCGAGAGAAATGATCTTGACCGGAACGCCGAGATAGTCCTCGATGAAGCGGAGGTAATCCTTGAACGCCCCCGGGAGATCCTCCTCCCTGCGGACGCCGGTAAGATCCTGATTCCAGCCTTTGAATGAAGTATATACCGGTGTGACGCCGTCCTTGATGTCGAACGGGAACTGATCCGTCTCTTTGCCGTCCACGATATATGACGTGCAGGCCTTTATCTCCGTGAAACTGTCCAGACAGTCTGATTTCATCATTATCAGGTCGGTGACGCCGTTGAGCATCACCGTATATTTCAGAGCTACAAGGTCAAGCCAGCCTGTTCTGCGCGGTCTTCCCGTGACGGCGCCGAACTCGTGGCCGATGGTGCGGAGCTTCTCGCCCGTCTCGTCAAACAACTCCGTAGGGAAAGGCCCGCTGCCTACTCTGGTGCAGTATGCCTTGAAGATTCCGAACACGTGGCCTATCTTGGAAGGCGCCGCCCCGAGTCCGGTGCAGACTCCTCCGACTGTCGTGGATGAAGAAGTCACGAACGGGTAGGAACCGTAATCGACATCCAGAAGGGAGCCCTGGGCCCCTTCCGCGAGCATCGGCTTCTCTTTCAGGAAATCATTGACGAAATATTCGCAGTCCACAAGACGGAATGTCTTCAGGAAGTCGACAGACGACATCCATTCCGATTCGCCATTGTCCGGGTCGCACTCGAAAGAGAGGTCTTCGAGCATCCGGAGATGCCTCGACTTGAGGGTGCTGAATCTGCTCCGGAAATCGCCGGACAAGACGTCTCCGACTCTGAGCCCGTGACGGCTGATCTTGTCGGTGTAAGTAGGCCCTATCCCCTTGAGAGTGGAGCCGATCTTGCCTTTGCCGGCCGCAGCTTCATAAGCCGCATCCAGAAGCCTGTGTGTCGGGAGGATAAGGTGAGCCTTCTTGGAGATCACGATCCTTTCCTCTGGGCTGATGCCCAGCTTCCTGATGTTTTCGCATTCTTCCCTGAATGTCACCGGGTCCAGGACGACGCCGCTGCCGATGATGTTGACGGCATCTTTTCTGAAGATGCCGGAAGGAATGCTCCTCACTACGAAACTGTGTCCGTCGAAATGAAGAGAGTGTCCGGCATTCGGACCTCCCTGGAATCTCGCCACTGCGGGATATCTGCTTGCGAGGACATCAACTATTTTCCCCTTGCCTTCGTCTCCCCATTGAAGGCCAAGAACTACATCGAGTTTCATTTTCTGTGCAAATTGAAAAAAGAAGCCTGCGCTGAACCCGTCGGCTCCGGCGCAGGCAGCTTCCCTTATGATCAGAACGGCAGATCGTCCGTAGGATCAGAGTCTGCCTGATAACTCGGCGCTGCAG
>CAVECU010000074.1:0-7071 GCA_963614015.1 uncultured Eubacteriales bacterium | reverse complement strand
AAGATAACACTCCCTGCGATGTTATCGAAATGATTTCTCACATTTCTTGCGAGCTGTTTCAAAACAGGTTCCGATACCCTATCTTTGCAGGTAACAAAAAACCCGTCAATGAAAGAATTCCGGCACGTACTTGCAAAGTATGTCAAACCATACAACGGCTACCTCGGCGGCTCCGTGATATTGAACATCCTGTCCGCCGTCTTGAACATATTCTCATTCTCGCTGATCATCCCGATGCTGCAGATTCTGTTCAGAATCAACGACAATGTCTATGAATTCATCCCCTGGGACACCGCAGGCGCGGGATTCAAGGAGATCCTCATAAACAACGCCTATTACGGCGTATCCCTGCTCATACAGACAAAAGGCGCATCCATGACGTTGCTTATCCTCTGTCTGGGCCTCGGCATACTCACGTTCTTCAAGACAGCCTGCTATTTCGGCTCGTCAGCGATAATGATCCCCATCCGCACCGGCGTTGTGAGGGATATGAGAAGGGAGCTGTACAACAAGATCCTGAGCCTCCCTCTGGGATTTTTCTCACAGGAGAAGAAAGGCGACATAATAGCCCGCATGAGCGGCGATGTCAATGAAGTGGAAGTCTCGATAATGAGCACTCTTGACATGCTGATCAAGGATCCCATCCTCATTCTGATCTATTTCGCCGCATTGCTCGCCACAAGCTGGGAGCTGACCCTCTTCACGATTCTCGTGGTGCCTCTTCTCGGCTGGATAATGGGGGCGGTCGGACGGCAGCTCAAGAAGAAGTCGCTGCAGGCCCAGGCCCTGTGGAGCGAGACGATGTCACAGCTTGAAGAGACACTGGGAGGCCTCAGGGTCATCAAGGCGTTCATCGCCGAAGACAAGATGAAGGCACGGTTCGACGGCATCACCGACGCCGTGCGCGACAAGACCGGCAGAGTGGCCACACGTCAGGCGCTTGCACATCCGATGAGCGAGTTCCTCGGCACAATACTCATAATGATCGTGCTCTGGTTCGGAGGCTCGCTGATTCTCGGGAAGAAGGCCACTTTCGACGCCCCGACATTCATATTCTATATGGTGATCCTCTACAGCATCATCAACCCGCTGAAGGAGTTTTCCAAAGCCTCATACAGCATTCCGAAGGGACTCGCATCGATGGAGAGAATCAACAAGATACTCGACACCGAAAACAACATCACCGAGTCCGAAGGCGCCGTGACCCTCACAGGGTTCAGCAGCGGAATCGAATTTGACGGCGTCAGCTTCGCCTACGACGGGGGCCGCACCGTGCTGGATGACGTCAGCCTGAAAATCCGGAAAGGACAGACCATCGCCATCGTGGGCGAATCCGGAGCCGGCAAGACCACACTCGTGGATCTCATCCCGAGATTCTATGACGTGACCGCCGGCAGCGTGAAGATAGACGGCGTGGACTTGCGCGACATCAGGCTAGGCAGTCTCCGGAGTCTCATGGGCAATGTCAACCAGGAGCCCATCCTGTTCAACGACACCATTTTCAACAACATCGCTTTCGGTGTGGAGAACGCTTCGATGGAAGATGTCATCGCGGCGGCGAAGATTGCCAACGCCCACGAATTCATAATGGAAAAGGAAGAAGGCTACAACACCAACATCGGCGACCGGGGAGCCCGCCTTTCCGGAGGACAGAGACAGAGGCTGAGCATCGCGAGAGCCATACTCAAGAATCCTCCAATCCTCATTCTGGACGAGGCTACGGCATCGCTGGACACGGAATCCGAAAAGCTTGTGCAGGAAGCTCTGGACCGTCTCATGAAGTCCAGGACCACCATCGCGATAGCCCACAGGCTGTCCACCATCAAGAATTCCGACGAGATCATCGTGATGCACGAGGGCAGGATAGTGGAGAGAGGCCGCCACGAGGAACTTCTGGCCCTCAACGGCTATTACAAGAGGCTCACGGATATGCAGAGCCTCTGACAGTCTCAAGCGGAAGAAATGATGCGTTCCGGATTTCTCATCACTGCGGTCCTGTCGCTGGCTCTGTCGCTGCCGGTATCCGGACAGAGCCGCATTCTCGATGCTTACAGGCAGAAGTGCGACACTCTCAGCCTGCTCATAAGCGGGCGCACTGGAGTCAAGGCGCAAGTAGTATTGTCCTCCATCATGCGGCGGGGCGAGATCCTGGACTTCTATTTCTCGTCATCCATCGGAGACATCCCCTGGACTGCGGATGACATCTCCTGGCTGAAGAGCACATTGCAGGAAATCGCCCCCGAAAACTGCCGCAACTACAGGACATGCAATATCTTCTGCGCCAGAATGCCGCTCCGGGAGCTTCTTTTCCCGTCCGGAGGAAACAGCGGCAAACCGGGGGAATATGTCTGGAGAGCACGGGATCCGCGCAGCGGAGACGCCGCTCCGATAGTCCGGGAAGAGGGCGGGCAGCATTTCCGCAAAGGACTGTCCGGCAGACATATAGCCCTATGGCAGAGCCACGGGAGATTCTTTGAGGAACAGACCGGGAGATGGCGGTGGCAGAGGGCTCCGCTCTTCGGCACGGTGGAGGACATGTACACCCAGAGCTACGTCCTGCCACTTCTGATACCGATGCTTGAGAATGCCGGAGCCTACGTGATGACCCCGAGAGAGAGGGACATACAGAAATATGAAGTGATCGTGGACAACGACCCCGATTTCTCCCCCTGTAGAGAAGGGCTGACAAGAAGACGGGGAAGCTATGAGGAAACGGGAAAATGGGAGGACGCCGGACCGGGCTTCGCAGACTTCAAGGAAATCTATTCCGGCAATGACAATCCGTTCACGCATGGCACCGCAAGGATGACCGCCTGCTCCAGAGGCAGGGAGGGCACGGCCACGGCAGTGTGGACCCCTGACATACCGCAGAGAGGGGAATATGCCGTATATGTCTCATACAAGACCGTGCCGGGCAGCACGGACAACGCCCGTTACACCGTGAGACATCTCGGCGGCACAAGTCGGTTCATAGTCAACCAGAGGATCGGAGGAGGGACTTGGATCTATCTCGGGACATTCGAGTTCGACTCCGGAGCCGGATGCCGCGTCACTCTGGACAACGGCACTCCGGAAGGCTGCCGGTTCAAGGGCGGCGAAGTCGTGACGGCCGATGCCGTGAAGATCGGCGGAGGCATGGGCAAAATCGCCAGAGGCAGGAGCGGCGATCCGGCGGAGACCTATACCACTTCCGGACTGCCGTCGTATATGGAGGGAGCCCTGTACTGGATGCAGTGGTCAGGGGCCGACTCCACCGTAACGCGCAGATTCGAAGACGACTACACCAACGATTTCGCAGACCGGGGAGCCTGGGTGTCAATGATGTCCGGAGGCTCGGCGGTCAATCCGAAGGAAAAGGGGAAGGGCATCCCGTTCGACTTGTCGTTTGCGTTCCACACGGATGCCGGCACGACACCGAACGACTCCACAGTGGGGACATTGGCGATCTACACTCTCAAATGCGAAGGCAGCCGGCGGCTGCCGGACGGAGAGAACAGGATGACCTGCAGGACATTTGCAGGAGAAGTGCAGAACCAGGTCGTATCCGACATCAGGGCGCAATATGATCCCGAGTGGAACAGAAGGGCTCTTGCGGACAGATCTTACAGCGAATCCCGCACAAGCGGCGTCCCGGCGATGATTCTGGAGCTGCTCTCGCACCAGAATTTCTCGGATATGAGATACGGGCTGGATCCCGCGTTCAGATTCACCGTATGCAGGGCCGTCTATAAGGGAATATTGAAATATCTGAGTACAAGATACGGCTGTCACTATGCAGTGCAGCCGCTCCCGGTAAGGGCATTTTCAGCAGTCCTGCAAGGAGACGGCAAGGCTGTGCTCAGCTGGAAGGAAACGCCTGACACTCTGGAGCCTACGGCGACCCCTACAGGATATGTCCTCTACACCAGGATCGACGACGGCGCATTCGACACCGGAGTCGTCGTACGGGATCCGCGCCGCAGCGGAGACCGGATGCACATCACCGTTCCGATACGGAAGGGACATCTGTACAGCTTCCGCATAGCGGCGTTCAATGACGGAGGCAGAAGTTTCCCGTCCGAGACATTGAGCCTCGGGGTCCCGGAGAGCCGGAAGGATGACGGCACCGTCCTGGTGGTCAACAACTTCACCAGGGTCGCTCCTCCGGCCTGGTTTGACACGCCGACCTATGCCGGGTTCGATGAAGCGCAGGATGCTGGAGTCCCCTACCTGTACGACACCGGCAGGATCGGACAGATGTACCAATTCCGAAGAGATGCACCGTGGGACACCAATGACAATCCCGGATTCGGAGGCTCTTACACCGATATGGCCGGACAGGTCATCATCGGCAACACCTTTGACTACCCCGCCGTCCACGGCAGGGCTCTGATGGCGGCGGGCTATGCGTTCTGCTCCGCCGGCGCGGCGGCATTCTGCGAAGATTCGTCTTCGCTGCGGGACTTCTTCGCAGCCGACATAATATGCGGCAAGCAGGTGACGACTCCTGCAGGATGCGGAGGCCGGGTTCCCGACAGATACAGCGTCTTCCCCGATGCCATGCGGCGGGCGATCGAGGGATTCACCGCAGCAGGAGGCAATGTGCTCGTATCCGGCGCCAACATCGGCACGGACCTGTGGGACAGGGTCTATCAGCCCCGCATAGACAGCACCTATCAGGCCGCCGCCAGGACATTCGCAAAGACTGTTCTCGGTTATCGTCTGGCTTCGGGGCATGCCAGCCGCGCAGGCTCCGTCAAGGCAGTCCCGGGCAAAGGCCCCGACATCTCGGGGCTGCAAGGCGGGATCGCATTCCATCAGCGGCCATGCGGGGTCATCTACAATGTGGAGACACCTGACGGGCTGCTTCCCGCCGCACGCAAGGCCAGGACATTCCTTTTCTACAGAGACACCGGGACCGGTGCCGGGATATGCTACGACGCGGGAGGCTACAAAGCCGTAAGCATCGGCTTTCCGATAGAGACCATACAGTCCGGCAATGACCTTCAGGCCCTTCTGGACTCCATCATGAACTATTTCAGGAACGGAAAATGACAGACAGAGAAATCATCAACCTCGTGCACAGGGAGGTCAAGCCGGCACTCGGATGCACTGAGCCTGTGGCAGTTGCACTTGCAGCGGCCGATGCCGCCGGACTGCTTGAGAGCAGGGGCGCCCTTGCGGAATCCGGAAGGCTCGGCGCAGACTTCGACATCGACATAGAGGTCAGCGGCAACATCCTCAAGAACGGAATGGGCGTGGGAATCCCCGGAACAGGAATGATAGGTCTGAAGATCGCCGCCGCTCTCGGGACTGTCTGCGGCGATGCTGAATACGGCCTCGAAGTCCTCAAGACACTATCGCCGGAAGGCATCAGCCGCGCCAAGAAGGCCGTCTCGGACGGGAAGGTCTCCATCAGCGTGGCTGACAACGGACACAAGCTGTATGTCAAGGCCACCATATCGGCCGGCGGACACCGGGCCTATACCGTCATCGAGGACGAGCACGACAAGATAACCGGCCGGGGAATAGACGGAGAAATACTCATAAAGCACGGAGAGGGGGCCGCGGAATCCGCAGACGAAGACGAGAGGGACACTTCCTGCGACAGCCGGAGTCTCACCGTCAAGGAGATCTGCGAATTCGTGGACAGAGCCTGCTACGAGGACATCAAGTTCATCCTCGATGACCGCACACTGAATCTTGCGCTTGCGGAGGAGGGGCTCAAAGGCAGCTACGGTCTCAAGGTAGGCAAGACCATCCTGCACGGCCACAAGGATGTGTTCGGCGATGATTTCCTCGCCTATGCGATGGCTCTCACCGCAGCCGCGTCAGATGCCAGGATGGCCGGATGCACGCTGCCTGCGATGAGCAATTCCGGCAGCGGCAATCAGGGGATAACCGTGAGCATGCCGGTCATAGCCTATGCCCGCAAGCACGACATCGATGACGAAAGGCTGGCGAGAGCATTGATGCTCAGCAACCTTGTAGCCATCCACATCAAGGGATATCTCGGCAGGCTGTCGGCGCTGTGCGGATGCGTAGTCGCATCCACAGGCTCGTCCTGCGGTCTCGTATGGCTCAAGGGCGGCGGCTACGAGCAGGTCTGCCACGCCATCAAGAACATGATAGGCAACATCACCGGAATGGTCTGCGACGGAGCCAAGGTCGGATGCGCAATGAAAGTCGCATCCGGAGTCTCCAGTTCCATACAGTCGGCCGTGCTGGCGATGGACGGCATCTGCGTATGCGAGACTGACGGCATCATCGACAAGGACATCGAGAAGACCATCAGCAATCTCGGAAGCATCGGCTCCTCCGGAATGGAGATGGCCGACAGCATCATCCAGAGAATTATGGTATGTAAATAAGAGAAGCGGGCGGCTAAAAGTCTATCGAACTTTTTAGCCGTCCGCTCTTAAAGGGCCTTATATCCCCTGTTACTTGCCTGCAAGTCTCTTGTAGGACGCAAGCCTTATCTTGGCAAATTCCTCAGTCTTTCCGAGGAGCTCGGCGGCTCTTTCCGGATAGAGCTTGTAGAGAGAAGCGAAACGCACTTCACCCTTGAGGAAATCCTGGAACTTGGTCCAGTCAGGCTCCTTGCTGTCGAGAGTGAACGGATTCTTGTCCGTGCCCTCGAGAGCAGGATTGTACCTGTAGAGATGCCAGTAGCCGCAATCTACGGCGAGCTTCTCCTCCTTCTGGCTCAATCCCATGCCGGCCTTGAGACCGTGGTTGATACAAGGGGCGTAAGCGATGATGAGCGACGGGCCGTCATAAGCCTCGGCTTCCTTTATCGCATTGAGATACTGCACCGGATTGGCTCCCATGGCAACCTGTGCCACATATACGTAGCCATAGCTCATAGCCATCATTCCGAGATCCTTCTTGCGGATCTTCTTGCCGCTCGCCGCAAATTTGGCGATGGCTCCCGCAGGCGTGGACTTGGATGACTGTCCTCCGGTATTGGAATATACCTCTGTGTCGAGTACAAGCACATTGACATTCTCTCCGGAAGCGAGCACCTGGTCGAGTCCGCCGTATCCGATATCGTATGCCCATCCGTCGCCGCCGAATATCCACTGGCTGCGG
>CAVECU010000073.1:6796-7363 GCA_963614015.1 uncultured Eubacteriales bacterium | reverse complement strand
CCTCAAGTACCAATGTGGCTTCAGATGTGACGGTGGTGAATCTGGTGGCATCTTCGATTTGAGGGTAATACTCCTTCATCAACGGCATTATTCCGCCCGGAATACTGTAGAATGTGCGGGTTTCAGAATTTATTTCACCGCTCATACACATATAGCAGAGTCTGTCGGCACCCGAAAAGAAATCGTCGAATGTCTGTTCGAAGCACACCTTCGAGATTAAAATGAGCCCTGCGGAGAGTCCAATGCCGAGTGACAGTATCTTGAGAAGGTTCTTATGTCCCTTTGCAGTAAGGTTTCTTGCCGAGTTCGCGATGTGACTTAAAAATTTCATCTTTTGTATTCTTTGCGGGACAATGTCTCGCCACATATGTGCCACGCGGGACAATACAAACATTTACAGGGAGTTGAACGTTCTGCGCGTCCGACCCCCTGTAAAGAATCTTTACACACTTGTAAAATTATCTGACAAGAAAACCGCCGTCCGCCGGCGCGTCCATTTTTCAGAGCGTTATCCCGATCCTGCGGGAGAGCCAGCCCTCAAGCAGAGCCTTCTCCTCTGCGGAGGCA
>CAVECU010000073.1:5963-6786 GCA_963614015.1 uncultured Eubacteriales bacterium | reverse complement strand
ATCCTGCAACGCATTGATGCATCCGTATTTCAGCCCGGGCTGACTGTCGGCCCACAGCAGCTTCTTCCGGAGGTATTCAAGGCTCTTGGGCTTGCGGATCATCAGATTGACACCCTTGTGCGATTTCCTGATCAGCCGTCCCTTGCTCTCGGCAAGGACGCAGAAGAAACCCTGCACGTTGAACTGCTCATTGTCACGGAACCTGTGCCGGATATTTCTCAGAATGCTCTCCGGATGCGCCGTGAAATATTCCTCCAGCATGCTTCTGAAGATCGGATGCGGCTCGTGCGGCAGATAGTAGAAATGCCTCCAGCCTATCATCTCCGCTCCGTTGAGCAGTGAATCCTTGTAGGTGAACCGCTTGTGTCCGCCGTGGCTGAAGCGTATGGCTCGGAGCACTTTCATCACCGCCGATGGGAACCTGCTTGAATAGCACACCGCCTTCCCGTCTCTGAACAAGTCCTCTTTTCTTGAGGGACCGGTAAAGAAGAAATCATCGTTCATATAGATGAATTCCTCGCTCAAGTCCGGTATGCGCCACATCATCGTCTCTATTGACAAGCTGTTGAATACCGGAAGATACTGCTCATATCCCTCGAATACAGTGCGGTGATCCACGATGACGACCGGCACCCGGCAGCCGGGAAAGTTCCTCTCTATGAAGCCGTCCAGGTCCGGGTCCTGTCCGTCCGTGATGATGAATATCCTCTTGACATATGGGGCGAACCGGATTATGGAGGCTACAGCAAACCTGATTTCATTGCTCTGTACGAACCTTTCCGGCCCGGCTATGTCCTCAAGTTTGTCTTCCCTCTTGGAAGTG
>CAVECU010000073.1:5465-5953 GCA_963614015.1 uncultured Eubacteriales bacterium | reverse complement strand
CCGTTGACCCAGGTCAGCACAGCGTCTATTTTCCCGGCATCGCCCATTTCGTATTACTGAATATCGTATTACAGAGTACGCTTGATTTCGACTATCTGGAACGCCTCGATGATGTCTCCCGGCTTCACGTCATTGTATTTGTCGATGCCGATACCGCACTCCATTCCGGCGAGCACTTCCTTGGCGTCGTCCTTGCCCCTCTTGAGCGAGGACAATACTCCGGTGAATACCACAATGCCGTCGCGGATGAGACGCACCTTGCTCTTGGCCAGCATCTTGCCGTCCTTTACCAGACAGCCCGCGATAGTCCCGACCTTGGAGATGTGGAATGTCTGCTTGACCTCTGCGGTGGCGATGACTTCCTCTTTCTTCTCCGGCTCAAGCATACCCTCGATACCGTCCTTGACTTCGTTGATCGCATCGTAGATGATGGAGTAGAGCCTTATCTCGATGCCCTCTTTCTCCGCCATGCTGCGGGCGTCCGAAGA
>CAVECU010000073.1:0-5455 GCA_963614015.1 uncultured Eubacteriales bacterium | reverse complement strand
CGCACCTGGAAGCCTATGATGATGGCATCCGATGCCGTCGCGAGCATGATATCCGACTCGGAGATGGCGCCCACAGCCTTGTGGATGACATTGACGTGGATCTCTTCGGTGGAGAGCTTGATGAGCGAATCGGACAGGGCCTCCACTGAACCGTCCACATCACCTTTGACGATGACGTTGAGCTCCTTGAAGTTGCCTATCGCAATCCTTCGGCCGATCTCCTCCAGAGTCATATGCTTCTGAGTCTTGATGCCCTGGATGCGTATCAGCTGCTCTCTCCTGTTGGCGATGGACTTGGCCTCCTTCTCGTCGGACATGATGTTGAACTTGTCGCCTGCGCTCGGAGCTCCGTTGAGACCGAGGACGGAGACCGGAGTCGAAGGGCCGGCTTCATCCACGCGTGTGCCGCGTTCGTTGAACATGGCCTTGATACGTCCGTAATAGCATCCGCTGAGCATCATGTCGCCCGTATGGACGGTGCCGTCCTGCACAAGTATCGTCGCGAGGTATCCGCGGCCCTTGTCCAGAGAGGACTCTATGACAGTACCCACGCCGAGCTTCTTCGGATTGGCCTTGAGATCCATCAGATCGGTCTCGAGCAGGACCTTTTCCAGAAGTTTGTCAACATTGAGCCCTTTCTTGGCGGAGATTTCCTGACACTGGTATTTTCCTCCCCAGTCCTCCACGAGAATATTCATCTGCGAGAGCTGCTGCCTGATCTTCTCGGCCTGTGCTCCCGGCTTGTCTATCTTGTTGATGGCAAATACCATAGGTACGCCGGCCGCCTGCGCGTGGTTGATCGCCTCCACAGTCTGCGGCATCACTGCGTCGTCAGCTGCGATGATGATGATGGCAAGGTCGGTGAGCTGCGCTCCTCTGGCACGCATCGCGGTGAATGCCTCGTGGCCCGGAGTGTCGAGGAATGTGATCTTCCTTCCGTTAGGAAGCACGACATTGTAGGCTCCGATATGCTGCGTGATGCCTCCGGCCTCGCCGGCGATCACGTTTGTCTTGCGGATATAGTCCAGGAGCGATGTCTTTCCGTGGTCGACGTGACCCATCACCGTGATGATTGGCGGCCGTGTCACCAGATCGCTCTCGTCATATTGCTCGTCGTTGTCCTGATTGATCTCCTCCGTGAGGTCCGCCGTGACGAATTCCACCTTGTAGCCGAATTCCTCAGCCACAAGCACCAGAGCCTCAGCGTCAAGCCTCTGGTTGATCGATACCATGAGCCCGAGATTGAGGCAGGCGCCGATGACCTTGTTGACCGGAGTGTTGTTCATCAGGGTGGCAAGGTCATTGACCGTCACGAACTCGGTCACTTTCAAGACCTTCTTCTCAGCGGCTTCCTGAGCCATCTCCTCCATCATCTTCTGTGACGCGAGATCCCTCTTCTCCTTTCTGTGCTTTGCTCCGAAGCTGTTCTTGGATTTGCTGTCATTCATCCTGGCGTAGGTCTCCTTGACCTGCTTCTGGATTTCCTTCTGCATCTCCTCTTCCTCCGCAGCCGTCATCGCAGGCTTGAATCTGTCACCCCCGCGGTCTCTCCTTCTGTTCTTGCCGGAGCCCTGCTGCTGGGCTCCTCCCTGCCGGAAATCTTTCCTGCCGCCGTTGCCGCCTCCATTGCCGTTTCCGGCTTTGCCGCCTCCATTGCCGCCATTCTTGTTGCGGGCGGACTTGTCATCGCCGGCGATGGCGCTTACATCCACTCTCTGGCTGCCGCCCTTGCTGATGCGCTCTCTCTTCTTGCCTTTTCTGCCGCTATCGAACTGGGACAGATCCACTTTGCCGACAATCTTCAGTCCGCCCTGGTCTGCAGGGCTGCCGGCGCTGTCCTTGGCCGGGGCGGCGGCCAGAGGCTCTTCTTTCGGTGCGGAAATATTGTCCTTGTCCGGTTCCGTAACAGCAGCGGCATCTCCGGTGGCATCGGCCTTTTCCGCAGGGGTCTGGGCGGAAGGTGTCCGGCCGGATGCTGAAGATGTCTGCGCCTCGGACTCTTCCCGAGGCTGCAGCGGCTTCTCCTGTATGTCTTTCTGAGCCTGGACGGTCTGTCCGGATGTCTCCTCTGCGGGAGCGGATGCCGTATCAGGCGCCGGGGCTTCTTCCGGACGGCCGGCGGCTTCCGGTTCGGTGGATGCCGCAGCGGCGGCAGCAGCCTCGCGTGCCGCTTCCTCCGCAGGGGCGGACGCCTCGGCGGATCCGCTCTCCTGTTCCGTCCTAGCAGATGCCGTCTCCGGCTCTGCGGCAGGGGAGTGTGGCTCCCGTATATCCTGCTCGATATCAGACTGTACGGCGGCCTCCTCCTTTGCCGGGCTGTCAGAGAGTCCGGTATGCTTGATGACCGTTTCTTTCTCGGGCTCGAAGTCCTCTTCCTCGTTTTTCTTCACGTCTTTCTCGATGATCTCCTTGATCTTGATGCGGACGCGCTCGGAATCTTCCTTCGCTTTCAGATCCTTGCCGAATGCTTTCTCCAGCTCCGGCACGTATTCGTCCGATACTTTGGCATTCGGATCCAGAGACAGGCTTGCGCCTTTCCCGTTGAGAAAATCCACCAGAGTCTGAAGCCCGATGTTGAACTGTTTCGTCAGTTTGTTTAGTCTGATTTCTGCCATATGAACCCCTTAAAATATTATTGCAGCTCGCTGAGCTGTCTTGAAAATTCGTATTTCACTCGTCCCCGCCCCGTCCGATGCCGGGGCAGCCGCCTATTCGTCCTCGAACTCGGCGCGGAGGATATTCATCACCTCATCCACCGTCTCGTCTTCCAGGTCGGCGCGCTTGGCGATGTCGGCAGGGTCGAGGGCAAGTACGCTCTTGGCCGTGTCGCAGCCGATCGACTGCAGGCGCTCAATTATCCAAGGATCGATTTCGTTGCTGAATTCTGAGAGCAGCACGTCCTCGTCGTCATCGCTGACGCCGACTTCTTTCGACATGTCTCTCCACACCTCAATCTCCCTGCCTACGAGCATGCTTGCGAGCTTGATGTTGCATCCGCCCTTTCCGATGCCCTTCTTGACTTCGTCCGGGAGCATGAACACCTTGATCTTGTCGCTTTCCTCGGCGCCCATGTCGATGGCCGAGATCTTGGCCGGATTGAGCGCCCTCTGGATGAGAAGCTGCGTGTTGGAAGTCCACTGGAGGACATCGATATTCTCGTTTCTCAGCTCGCGCACGATGCCGATGATCCTGGAGCCCTTGACTCCGATGCAGGCTCCGATAGGGTCGATCCTGTCGTCATAGGATTCAACGGCCACCTTGGCCCTCTCGCCCGGGATGCGGACCACCTTCTTGATGGTGATGAGCCCGTCGTAGATCTCCGGAACTTCCTGCTCGAAAAGTTTCTTGAGGAAATCCTCGGATGTCCTTGAGAGAACGATGTACGGAGTGGTGTTGTTCTTCATCTCCACGCTCTTGATGATGGCGCGTACGGTGTCGTTCTTCTTGAAATGTTCGCCCGGGATCTGCTCCGACTTGGGGAGTCTGAGCTCGTTGCCGTCTTCATCCAGG
Organism: uncultured Eubacteriales bacterium; assembly: GCA_963614015.1. Lineage (GTDB taxonomy): Bacteria > Bacteroidota > Bacteroidia > Bacteroidales > UBA932 > Cryptobacteroides. The sequence continues at coordinate 1,945 of CAVECU010000073.1, read as the reverse complement.
ATGAGGACTTCCTTTGTCCAGGTCTGATAGATCTCGCCGGTGAAGATTTCGCCGATTCTGTCTGTGTATTTGTTGTAGAGATTGGCTTTCTCTATGTCCATGATCCGGCCCTGAAGGTTCTGCCTGATGTTGAGGATGCCGCGTCTCCCGAAGTCCTTGAGCTCAACTTTGCGCGTGAATGTCTCGCCGAGCTCGTAGTCGTCTCCGTTCTTGTTGACCTCTGCCAGCGCAATCTGCGTGTTGGGATTCTCGACGGTCTCCACGACCTCGAGATTCTGGTAGATCTCGCAGTCTCCCTTGTCGACATTGATGATGATGTCGAAGTTGTCTGCGGAGCCGAAAGTCTTGGTCAGCTGTGTCACAAATACATCTTTGAGCACACCCATCATCACCGGGCGGTCGATGTGTTTCTCATCCTTGAACAGCGCAAAGGCGGTCTTCAGGTCGATCTTTTCTTCTGCCATTTTGGTCTATTACTTTAATATTCAATATATTCTGTTTTGCCCTCATCCCGAGCCGGCTCTTAAGGTGCCTCTCAACCCCCGCCGGGGCCTGTCACGGGGTTACCGGGGCATCCATATCGACTGAAAATTTCATTTGAAGTCGATATGCGGAGTCACCGTGTTCACCGCTCCGAATGCGAATCTCTCCTCACGGCGGACGATTTCCTTTTTCTTCTTTCCGGGAACGGCCTCCTTGGCGTCGTAGGCCAGCGTGAACCCATCCACGTCCGCTCCGGTGAGCGTCCCCACAATCTTGCGCCCGTCCCTGGCTTGCACGGTCACAGCCGAGCCTACGGCCTTCAGGTACTGCTTGAGGATCCTGAACGGCTGGTCGAGTCCTGCGGACGTGACAGTCAGCGAGTAGTCCTCCTTGTCCCTGTCGAATGTCTCCAGGAACTTGTCGTTCACGGCTACGCAATCGTCCATGTCCACGGAGCCCTGCTCGGACTCGATGGCTATGGTGATGTCGTTGTCCGGGCTGACTTCCACATCGGTGATGAAGCAGCCTCTGGCGGCTACCGCAGGTTCGATTTCCTTGTAAATGAGTTCTTTGGTCATAATGCAAACTTCGCCGCAAGGCATTTTTGGAAACTGCCGCGGAATCCCGCCTGGCGCCCGGCCGTGACCGGCTCGGAACAGCTTCTTAAAAAATGAGATAGGAGACGCCTCGTCCCCTATCTCAACTCACTTGTGCAAAGATACGAAAAATTCCGCCGCTTCCAAAAAAACGGCCGAATATTTCATCTTTCACTATAAAAATGCTTTCTTTGCAGAATGAAAATTGTGCAGTCGGCGTCCCGTGTGAACAGGATACCGACGTAAGTTTGTGAAGCAGAAATATTTAACGATTACTAAACAGCTGCTGAAATATGGAATTTACCGCCAAACAACTGGCCGGAGTGCTGAAAGGGACTGTAGATGGAGATCCGGAAGCTAAAGCGACTTCCTTTGCGAAAATAGAACACGGAAAGCCGGGTCAGATATGTTTTTATGCCAATCCCAAGTATGAGCAGTATGTCTATACTTGCAAGGCGAGCATCCTTCTGGTAAACAAGGACTTCACCCCCAAGGAGGCTGTCGTCCCGACAATGGTGAGGGTCGATGACGCCTATTCCGCATTGGCTCAGCTTCTGAAATATGTCGCCACAAAGAAGAGGACGGACATCAGGCACCGCGGATTCCGCTCGTCCTGGTTCCTCACGACCAAGTTCGGCAAGAAGGTGTATCTCGGAAGCCATTCGTATGTGGGTCATCACGCCAAGATAGGCGACTACACGAAGATTTACGAAAACGTATATATCGGTGACAACACCAGGATCGGCTCCCATTGCATCATCTATCCGGGAGTCAGCATCTATCCCGGGATGGTCATCGGCGACAATGTCATCATACATTCCAATGCAGTGATAGGCTCCGACGGCTTCGGCAACGCCCCACAGGCG
>CAVECU010000072.1:0-7525 GCA_963614015.1 uncultured Eubacteriales bacterium | reverse complement strand
TCACAGGCCGAGACGCTTATCCGGAAAAAGGACCGGACGAGGGAGACATATTACAACTACTACACTTTCGGCAACTGGGGTGTCGCGTCCAACTATGACCTCTGCGTGGATTCTTCCAAACTTGGCATAGACGGGACCGCCGACATGATCATAGACTTCTGTCACCGTTGCGGACTGTTGGGGGAGGCTGCGGAATGAAACGGCGGAGGGCGGCTCCGTTTGTCTTATGCTTCGCGGCTGCCGCGGCGGGAGCCGTCCTGCTGTTGTCGTCTTCCGGCTCTGACGGAGAATCCGATGTCCCGTCGAGGACGGCAGTGCGTCTCAACGAAGTCCTCACCAATGAGATGTCCTCCCAGGAGGAACTCTCCGGGATGAATGCCCGGATTCAGACCTATATGCGGACGTGGAATCTCCGGGGCGTGTCCCTTGCCGTCATGCGCGATGACTCTCTGCTCTACGCCAAGGGATACGGATGGGCGGACAAGGAGAAGGACGTGCTGATGTCCCCGACGAACATCTTGAGGGTGGCTTCCGTGTCCAAGCTGCTGACGGCCGCCGGGATCATGAAGCTCTGCGAGGAGGGCAAGATCTCTCTGAGGGATACCGTGTTCGGGTCGTCCGGAATATTGTCCGACACGGTATATACATCTGTGATAAGGGATAAGAACTATTACAAGATCACTGTGGAAGACCTGCTCCGGCACAAGGGCGGATTCACTTCGGCAGGAGGCGATCCGATGTTCTCCACCAGATATATAATGCTTCAGAATCATCTGACAGAAGTGCCTGACCGGACGGAACTTATCAGAATACAGCTCCGGAGGCGGCTTCGGTTCGTCCCGGGCACGTCGCAATATTATTCCAATTTCGGATATCTGCTTCTGAGCTGCATCATAGAGACCGTTTCGGGACAGCCGTACGAGGAATATATGCAGGAGAATATCCTCCGTCCCGCAGGGTGCCATGACATGCATATCGCCGGCAACTATTATGACGACCGCTACGACAATGAGGTGAAATATTACAACGGAGCCGACAGCGGCCTGATAGAGGAGTTCTCCAACACCGGCAAGCTGGTTGACCGATGCTACGGAGGCAATGACATCCGTTCGCTCTCGGGAGCCGGAGCCTGGGTCACTTCCGTGCCGGAGCTCGCCAGATTCGTGGCCTCGATAGACGGCCGTCCCGGCGTGCCAGATGTGCTTTCGGCGGAGAGCGTCGCCGCCATGACGGAGTGGATAGACGACCATACGTATTCGCTCGGGTGGAATGATACCAAGCCCGACGGCGAATGGACGAGGACCGGCACGTTCTCCGGGACAAGTGCGCTTATAAAATACTATCCTGACGGGGAATGCTGGATAATGGTGACCAACACCAGCACTTGGAAAGGTCCGGGATTCACCCGCTACACTGCGGGCCTCTTCCGCGATCTGCGGGCACGGTACTCCTCCGCCCTCCCGCATAGGGATATGTTCTGGAAATAGGTTAGTGGGCTAGGTTCAAATGGAAAGAGAGTGACTATAAAGTCCGTCGGCGTGACTAACAAGTCCCGTAAGGGACCGCACCGAAAGGTGCGTGGTACCCCTAATAGGGGTCGCAGCTTCAGCTGCGGGGGTTAGTAGGACGGGCTCAAATGGAAAGAGAGTGACAGAATCGTCACTCTCTTTCCATTTGAGCCACTCAAGGGGTTCGAACCCTCGACCTGCGCATTACGAATGCGCTGCTCTACCAACTGAGCTAAAGTGGCTTGTGCTTGCCTCTTTCGGCAAACGGATGACAAAGATAATGTCTTTTTCCTAAAAAACGTCAAAGTCTGCCGAAAATTCCTCAATTTTGTCGCAAATTTTCAGAAACTTCAGAATATGCATTACGATATCATTGTGATCGGCGCTGGCGCGGCGGGACTTATGGCTGCTTACGGTGCTGCCGTGCAGTCTGCCGGAAGGTGCCGGGTGCTGGTCCTTGAGAAAATGCCGCGGCCGGGACGCAAAATAATGATTACGGGCAAGGGCCGCTGCAACTTCACGAATGCGAAAGACTGGAGCGCATTCTCTCCCCATATCAGGGCCAATGCGGGAGTGCTCCGCCCGGCATTCTGCAATCTCACGCCCGAGCGTCTCATCGGATTGTTCTCATCGGCGGGTATGGAGTCCGTCATCGAGAGGGGAGACAGAGTGTTCCCCTCGTCACACAGGGCTGTGGATGTCGTGGACACGCTCGCCCGCCTCGCCCGGGAAGCCGGTGCGCAGATAGAAACAGGGGTCCGGGTGCGTGATGTCCGGCTTGGGGAAGAATACGGAGACAGATATTTCTGCGTCAGCAGCGCGGACGGGCGGGACTATTCCGCATCGAGGCTTGTCGTCGCCACAGGCGGACTTTCTTATCCTTCGACCGGGTCAACGGGTGACGGATACGGGATCGCCGAAGCTCTCGGCCACACGCTGAAGCCTTGTTTCCCGTCGCTTACGGCTCTCGTTCCCAAGGGATACAAGCAGTCGGATGCTTCCGGTGACGCTCCGGGACATATAGACCGTTCGGAGCCTATGTCTGCGATGGGCGCATCCCTGTGCGGGGTGCAGCTGGAGAATGTGGGAGTCTCCCTGAGAGTGAACGGGACTGAAGTCAGGGAAATGGAAGGGGACCTCGACTTCACTGACGGCGGAATCGAAGGCCCCGCAGGCTTCTCCCTCAGCAGGGATGCGGTGAAGGCCATAATCAACGGCGGCAAAGTGACTCTTGTCATAGACCTCAAGCCGGCTGTCCCGGAAACTCAGCTCGTTTCACGTCTTGAAAGCTTGTGGAAGACAGTGGGGGAGGACAGGAGGAGTGCGGGCAGGTCCGTACATCTGCTGTTGCGCATCCTTCTCGGCAAACTCCTGCCGCAGGCGCTTGTCCCCGGCTTCATAGGCACATCCGCCGGTCTGCTCTCCCGCAAGAACGGTCGTGAACAGCTGAATGTCAATGCGCTGGCCCGGGCTCTGAAATGCTGGAAGTTCGATATCGCAGGCTATGTCGGCTATGAAAGGTGCGTAGTGACCGCAGGCGGTGTAGCCTGCGACGAGATTGTCCCCAAGACATTGGAGTCGCGGAAGTGCCCGGGCCTGTATCTCTGCGGAGAAGTACTTGATATCGATGCCGATACGGGAGGATATAACCTCCATACGGCATTCTCCACCGGCTATCTTGCCGGGATGTCTGCCGCGAAATCAATCGGGTGAGCGATTCTTGGCTTTTCTTGGAATCTTCTTAATCTATTGCCTTGACACGTGCCATCAGACCCCTGACAACGGTGCGGGCGCGATGTGACGGCGTGATCCACATGAAGCAGACATATCCGATGAGAATGATGTCCGCAGCGGTGAGAACTATGCTCCCGGTCTTGAATATGCACAATATCAGGATGACGATGCAGAGTGTCATCGCAGCTCCCCGAAGCGGAGTGCTGCGGTTGCCTTCCCTGAATGTGACAGCGTATCTGTGAACGCTTTCGCCGTCATCCGCTGATCCGCTCCCGTCAGCGTTCCGGACCGCGCCCTCTCCGGCACTCTCCACACGGCAGGAGATATATCTTACTCTCCACGCGGCGGACCATACCAGAAACAGGTCGAAGTCCCCTGTGGACTCGGGTACCGCCGTTTCCACAAGCTCTGCGGCGGTATAGACCTTTCCATATTCCTGCATCTCTGCTTTCACTTGTCCTATCGCCTGTCCGAAGCCAAGCTTCGAGCGGAACATGACCATTCCGGCATCCATCATCTGGACTTTCCTGCAGAGCCGTATCATTTCACTATTCATATCTGACATTGAAATCCAAAATCTCATCGTCTCCCAGCCGTCCTTCCAGCCGGAAATTGCCTCCGCTTCTGCGGGACAGAATGCATCGAGGAGCCATTTCTAACGCCACCAGATCTCCGGTGCGCAGATATATTCTTGCCGAAGCCTCGCAGAGCGCATCCTCGAGACTGCCTATGCTGCCGGAGCATGCGGCGGACACCTCCCGTCCGTCTTTCAGGATGGAGAAGATGCGTCCGTCCGAGACCGCCTCCGCTCCATGTGTCGGAGCCGGAAGGAATGACGTGTGGTCGATGCACAGAGATTCGGCGAAGCCGTATCCGCCCTCCGAGGCCATTTCTTCGGGATAAAGCAGACATCCCCAGCCTGCCGAGTCATAATATCTGGCCGCAAACTGTCTTCCGATGCTCTTCCCCGGCTTGCATATCCGCACGAAGACTACCGGAGACAGTGACAGCGTATCGATGAAGTCCGGAGGGAAGAAGTCTTCATTGTCCTTCTCCCACGTGGTGTCCGGGCGCACTACGACGCTGCCTTCCGCTGTCTTTACGATTATGTTCATGGGGAAGAAGCTGTTTTGAAATAATTCCTCTCTTTTCTTACACGGCCTTTCCGGACGTGCGCCGCCGGCCGTGTCACCCGTTCTTCTTGTCCGCGCCTCCGAATTTGGCGTTCAGCCTGGCGAGGGCGCTTGTCAGAGCTTCTCCTTCAAGCGGCTTGCTCATCGCCTCTTTCTTCTCCTTGTCGAATTTGTCCTTCAGAATCGCGAACTGGTTCTTGGTGTCAAGGGTGAATTCGCCTCTGGCTATCCAGTCGAAATAGGCCGGTTCCATCTGATACACTTCCCGTGCGGTGCGCCCCTTGTGCTTGCCGAAACTTATGGTAGGTTCGTTGTCCTTGCCGAGGATGAGCCTGCCGGCATAATCTACGGTGCGCGGCCTTCCGGCCACCGAAGAAAGGAACTCCACATTGTTCTTCAATGCGCAGTCGTGGTGCTTGTCCGGCTCCCTGTACATGTCAAGCTGTCCTTTGAGCACTTCATATGTGGCCATGGTGTCGGCTTCCGCAGAATGGGCATTATCGAAATCTTCGCCTCCGCAATAGAACCGGTAGGCGGCTTTCAGATTTCTCGGCTCCATATAGTGATAGATGGTCTGGACATCCACCATCTGCTTGGCATGCAGATCCACGTCGGTGGCGGCGATGGTCTCCAGAGCCTTCTCTTTCTTGTCCTGGGGGATGCCTGGCAACGCGAGCCTGCCGCGGCAGTAAGCCCGGACCCTCTCTATCTCCTCGGCCAGCATCGGCAAATCGAACTTGGCGGAGTTGTATCCTGCCAAGTCACTGTCTTTCAGCCATTCGACCACTTCCGGGGCTATCTCGATGAATTTCTTTTCGTTCTTTACATCCTCGTCCTTGATCCCGTTCACCTGACTTGCGCTCGGGTCAATGGGCTTCTGCCGTCCTGCGCTGTAGTCCCAGGGACATACGCGCCATGTCTTCACTTCGTGATGCCCGTCCGGAAACACCTTGACGAAACTGAGTTCGACAATGGAATCGGACACGATGCTCAGCCCCGTGCTCTCTATGTCGAAGAACAGGAGCGGCCTTTCAAGTTGCAGATTCATAACTATTTCACCATGATCGGCATGACGATGCCGAAGACTTTCTCGGACTTGGCGTCCTCTTCAGACGGCATTATGAGCGCCGAGCGCCTCTTGTCCGCAAATTTCATCACGATCTCCCCGCACGACATGTTTGAAAGCATCTCGATGATGTGGGTCGACTTGAATCCGATGGACAGGTCGCAGCCGTCATATTGGCAGGCGATCTTCTCGTGTGCGGCGATCTCGAACCCGAGATCCTGTGCGGAAATCTCGATGGAGCCTGCCGAAAGGTCGAACTTGATGTGGTTCGAGGCCTTCGGCGAGCATACCGAAATCCTCTTCACGGTATTGAGGAGCTGAAGCCTGTTGATCTTCAAGATGTTCGAATTGTTCTGCGGGATTATGGTCCGGTAGTCCGGATACCGTCCTACGACAAGGCAGCAGATGACGGTGGTGCCGTTGAATCTGAACACTGCCGTCTTGGCGTCGAATGTGACCGAGACATCCTCGGTGTCCTTGCCTGTTATGGCTCTCAGCACAGCTGCGTGCCGCTTGTTGAGGATGAATGAGCAAGGGTTCTCCGCCTTGACGTCATCCGCCGTGTAGCAGGTCAGCTTCTGCAGGTCGGATGCCACAAGCGTAGTCGCGTCCGGCGTGATGTCGAAGAATATGCTGTTCATCACCGGACGGTTGTCCTCGTCGGAGGATGCATATATGGTGCGTGCGATGCCGTCCGAAAGGCTTGCGGCCGGGAATGTCACCGTCACGGCGTCCGCACCGGTCTCCTGGCTTACGGGATAGTCGTCGGGGTTGAAATAAGGCAACGTCGATTCTCCGCTTGACCATGAACATTCGAACTGGTTGCCGCCGAGCGTGCTGATCGTCAGCGGCTGATCGGGCAGCTCTTTCAGCAGATCGTTCAGCTGCCTTGCCGGCACGGCGATTCTGCCTTCTTCCTCGGCGCTGTCCACTTCCACTCTGGTCTTCATCGTGATCTCCTTGTCCGAGGCGGTTATCTCAAGGATGCCTCCGCTCAATGCGAACAGGTAATTATCCAGGATGGCTTCGGTACTCTTGGCCGGAATGGCCTTGGACACAGTCATGATGCCTTTCAGCAACTCTGTACTGGAAATGACAAACTTCATATTCTCTAACTTTTTGATTCGTCTCCGGGGGCTTATGGGGCCGGCTGAAAAGTCTGTCGGGCTTCTCGGACGGCCCCGCCGCACCTCATACAAAGGTAAGGAAAAATCCGGACATTTGGCATATAATTTGATTTTTCAAGCCGGCGCCGCGGCGGTCCCGCATCGTGCGGCGGAAGAAGAAACAAAATGAATATCAAGGAAAATATGAAAAAGTCAGTTATTACGGTTCTGATATCAGCTGTCGTGGCTGGTTTCACAGCTTTCGGCGTAGTGAAAGCCTGCAATCTCAACATTCCGGCGGACATCACCGGGTCTCCTGCGGACGGTTCCGCTTTCCGTACTGTCAATCTGTCACAGTCCGGGTATCCGGACTTCACTTATGCGGCGGAATCCGCGGTGGATGCGGTCGTATATGTCAAGGTCACGGTGGAGTCCAAGCAGACATATATTCAGGATCCGTTCTTCAGATTTTTCTTCGGTGACGAAGGTCAGCCCAAATCCAGAGAGCAGCAGGGCAGCGGTTCCGGCGTCATCATACGTCAGGACGGCTATATAGTCACCAACAACCACGTCGTCGACGGAGCAACGAAAGTCGAAGTGACACTCAACAACAACAAGACCTATCCGGCCTCGGTCATCGGCACCGATCCGGCAACTGATGTGGCGATCATCAAGATCGACGCCTCCGGCCTGCCGGTGGTGCCTTTCGGCGATTCGGACAAGCTCAGGCTCGGACAGTGGGTCATCGCCATCGGAAGCCCGTATGACTTGAGGTCCACCATCACGGCCGGAATCGTGAGCGCGAAAGGCCGTCAGATGCCTCATTACAACGGTGAATTCAAGATTGAATCTTTCATTCAGACAGATGCCGCGGTCAACCCGGGAAACAGCGGCGGAGCGCTTGTCGACCAGAAGGGCGAACTCGTGGGCGTGAATACTGCGATTATTTCGCAGACAGGATCTTACACAGGCTATTCG
>CAVECU010000071.1:0-7582 GCA_963614015.1 uncultured Eubacteriales bacterium | reverse complement strand
GCTGATGCTTTCATCGCTGTGTGCCGCCGGCCAGCCCCATCAGCACAAGGCTGAGGCCGGAAAATATGTCCGCACCCCGAATTATGCTCTCGCAGAGCGCTTTTCGTCCAAGCGGGTCGGACAGATGGTATTCACCACCAAGGTGTCCCCGAAATGGTTCCGGGACGGAAACAGATTCCTCTATTCGTGGAAGACTTCTGACGGGGACGCCTATTACATAGCCGATCCGAAAGCCGGGAAGGTCTCTCCGGCATTCGATATGGACCGTCTCGCGATGAGGCTCACTGAAATCGTCCGGGACCCGTTCGATGCCAAGCATATCCCCCTGAAGAATCTCCGCATCGACAGGGACGATGACGGCTGTCTCACGTTTGACATCACAAGCTCTGAAGAGAAGCCGGACACGACCAAGGCCGGCAAAGGCAAGGACAGGGGCGAAAAGCTCACCTACCATTTCAGATACCGCATTTCCGACGGAGATCTCACATTCTCCACAGAGGATATCGCGAAGAAGTACCCGTCCTGGGCCAATGTCTCTCCGGACGGACTTGTCGGAGTCTATATCAAGAACTCCAATCTGTACTGCATGGACACCCTCAATCTGCGCAAGGCGGCCAAGGACCCCGGGGACAGCACTCTGGTGGAGCATCGGATCACATCGGACGGATTCAAGGAATTCTGCTACGGCACAGACAGTTATATGGGCAACACCGAGACCGATACGACCAAGCGCATCTATCCGTATGAGGCCGTATGGTCTCCGGATTCGAGGCATCTCGCGGTAATGCGCTGGGATATGCGAGCGCTGAAAGAGCTCTGGGTCATCAATTCGCTCAGCACCCCGAGGCCTACGCTTGAGACCTACAAATACCAGATGCCGGGAGAGCCGGGGCCGAAGAGCCATCTGTATGTCTTCGATGCGGGCACTTGGGAGAGCCATACGGTCCGGTGCGACGCCTTCAAGGATCAGGACATTTCATTCCAGAGAGCCCCCGGCACGGTGAAGGATGCATTTCAGGAGTTCTACGGCTCCACCTGGCTCGGGGACGGTTCCGGATTTTTCATCACCCGTCAGAGCCGGGATCTCAAGCGGATGGACATCTGCCACATAGGGGTGGACAGCGACACTGCCAGGACTGTCATCTCCGAAAGGATGAACACTTATGTGGAGGGCCGGAGCCTGAGGCTCATCGACGGCGGTCGCAAGCTCCTGCACTGGTCCGAGCGCAACGGCTGGGCCAATCTGTATCTCTACAGCGCCGACGGGACTCTCATCCGCAACTTGACGGAAGGGGCGTTTCACGTGGACGATATCATCAGCGTCAATGAGAAAGAGCGTTATGTGCTTTTCCGCGCATGCGGCAGAGAGAAGGGCGAGAATCCTTATCAGATGCACACTTACAGGGTGAGCCTGGACGGAGGCCCCATCAAGCTCCTCGACATGCCGGACATGAACGTGGAAGCCATCGGGAGCGACGACGGCAAATATTTCATAGCCAACTATTCACGTGTGGACTGCAAGCCGGCTTCGGCTCTGTATGACGCATCCGGCAAGAAGATCTGCCAGCTCGGAGAAGCGGATTTCTCCCTGCTCTTCGCCGCAGGATACAGATTCCCGGAGAGATTCAAGGTAAAGGCCGCCGACGGTGTCACGGACCTCTACGGAGAGATGTACAAGCCTTTCGATTTCGACTCTACCAAAGTATATCCCATCTGCGACTACGTATATCCGGGGCCTCAGGTCGAGGCGAACAACATCAGCTGGAGCAGAGGGTTCACCAGGACTGACCGCCTGGCGCAGCTCGGCTTCATCGTGATCACAGTGGGCAACCGGGGAGGGCACCCGGACAGGTCCAAATGGTATCACAACTACGGCTACGGCAATCTGCGCGACTATGGCCTTGAGGATCAGAAATATGCCATCCAGCAGCTCGGCGCAAGGCATTCGTGGATTGACCTTGAGAGGGTCGGCATCCACGGGCATTCCGGAGGAGGCTTCATGTCCACTGCGGCGATACTCAAATACCCTGATTTCTTCAAGGTGGCGGTATCCTGCGCCGGCAACCACGACAACTCCATCTACAACCGCTGGTGGAGCGAACAGCATCACGGCATCAGAGAGAAGATCACCGGAGGCGACACCACATTTGTGTATTCCATCGAGACCAATCCTCAGATAGCCGCCAATCTCAAGGGGCATCTGCTTCTTGTCCACGGAGATATCGACAACAATGTGCATCCGGCCAATACGATCCGTGTCGCCAACGCCCTCATCCGGGCCAACAAACGCTTCGATATGCTCATTCTGCCGGGCCAGAGGCACGGTTTCGGAGATATGAACGAGTATTTCTTCTGGAGAATGGCCGACTACTACTGCGAATGGCTTATGGGTGCCGGCAAGCAGAAAGCGGTGGACATCAAAGAGATGAACAACGACTAAAGCTCCGTGGGTTCACACGATACCCGTCTGAAGATGGCGACAACAGGAGTTCAGACTGCGGATATGGCTCTGTGATAGGCGTCGTCTATCACCAGCCCTGACAGAGTCATGCCGAAAATGGCGGTGATATGCGCCGTCGTGCCGTTGATCTGAGCCTTGGAGCTGCACCATTCGTGATTCAGCAGCGCCGGGTCTCCCGGGCCGTTTTCCGCCTTGGGACACATGCACTTGTCCGTCCCGCACGAATGGCAATGGCCTCTGTTGGGCAAGACTTCATCGTCATAGACACAGAGGAATTTACTTGAAGGAAATGTCCCTGCACGCTTGAGCTTCTTGCGCAGGGCGGATCCGAGAGGACATCCGCGCACGTCCCAGAATTCGGCCACACGGACCCTTAGCGGATCCGTCTTGAGCGCAGCCCCGAGCGAGCAGTAGAACTTCGCCTTGGACGCGGATGCCCTGAGAATGAGCAACGCCTTGTCCTTCAACGAGTCCACAGCATCGATAACATAGTCGTACCCGTCGAGGTCGAACTCGTCCGCCGTATCTTCATTGTAGATTTTCTGTATCGCCGTGATCTCGGCCTTGGGATTGATTTCGAGCAGACGTGCCTTGAGAGCCTCCACTTTCACCTGCCCGACGGTCTTGACGGTGGCCATCAGCTGACGGTTGACATTGGTGATGCAGACCCTGTCCGAATCGACTATGTCAAGGTGCACAATGCCGCTTCGGACAAGACCTTCCGCACACCAGCTTCCGACGCCTCCAACTCCGAATATGACTACACGCAACTTTGCGAGAGCCTGCATGACATCCTCGCCCAGAAGCAGTTCCGTCCTGTTGTAGATGGCCCTCTCTATCGTGCTCATCCGAGGGATTATTTCTTCGGGGCAGTGGAGCCGCCTTCGATCATTTCAGGCTTGAGGACCACATTTTCGGCAGCCTTGCCATGAATCATATTGATGAGGACATCCACGGATTTCTCACCCAACTCCTTGAGCGGCTGAACGATATGTGTAACGGATGTGGAATACAGCTGATAGATGTCGCTGACGTCAAATCCGATCACCGCCAAATCCTCCGGAGTCTTCAGCCCGAGGTCGCGCATCGTCATGAGCACGAGGGCGGACAAGGAATATGTAGGCAGGAATATCGCTTCCACGCCTCTTGAGACTGCATCTTTGATAATCGCCGGGACATCTTCCGCTGCCTTGGCATAGGATGTATAGTGGACTTTTGCATAGTCGTACAAATCGTTGTCCATCATACACTTCCTATACCCGGACTCCCGTTCCTCAAGGCTTGAGATTCCGAGAGAATACGAAATCATCTCTATCTTCTTGTAGCCGTGCCTTATGAAAAGCTCCGTCGCCATGGTTCCGGCCTCCACATCGTCGAGAAGCACTTTCCCCACGCCGTCCAGTCCTGCCACATCCCTGTCGAGCAGGACTACCGGCACACCGGCGTCAGTCGCTTTCCTCAGAGCTGCGTCTCCGCCCGTACAAGGGGCCACGATCACGCCGTCTATATTGTGCGCAAGCACTGCATCCATCACATTGTCAAGCCGGCCAGCGTCCTCATCCGAGCTGGCGAAAAACACCGTATATCCGTAGCTCTTCGCCTTGTCTTCGATACATCTGGAGATCCCGGCGAAAAACTTGTTCGATATGTCATTCGGGATGACCGCTATGGAATTGGAACGGCCGCTCCTCAATGATGCGGCTGCGAAATTTCTTCTGTAACCCAGTCTCTGGGCCACCTGAAGAACCCTCTTGGCGGTCTCGGCATTCACAGGACAATCCAAATTACCATCCTTGTCCCTTTTGGCATTCATCACGAATGAAACAAGTGTGACTGATACTTTAGCTTCACGAGCCACATCGCGAATAGTAATCCTCTTCATAAAAACGGCCGCTTTTTAATTTTCCTTCCCTATCAAAAAACTTCCGAATTTACCGATATTTTCCTACAAAATCAAGTTTTTGTCAGCCGCCGATCATGACCGTGAGCCCGGCCATCACGATTGACACCATGCTCATGAGCTTGATAAGGATGTTGAGAGACGGCCCCGAAGTATCCTTGAACGGATCCCCCACGGTATCCCCCACGATTGTAGCCTTGTGACAATCAGAGTTCTTCCCGCCGAGATTGCCGTTGCCTTCTTCAACATATTTCTTGGCATTGTCCCAGGCTCCGCCGGAGTTGGCAAGGAAGATCGCGAGGACAAAACCGGATCCGAGGCCGCCGACAAGCAGGCCCATTACGCCGGCGGCGCCAAGGCACAGACCGGTAATGACCGGCACTACAATGGCTATGACCGAAGGAAGAACCATCTCCTTCTGGGCCGCGAGAGTGGATATCTCCACACACTTGGCATAGTCCGGACGCTGCTCCCCGGAAAGTATGCCTTTGATTTCGCGGAACTGCCTGCGGACTTCCGTCACCATCTTCTGCGCCGCACGTCCCACGGCATTCATCGTGATGCCGCAGAACAGGAACGACATCATCGCGCCTATGAATACGCCCACAAGCACCCGAGGATTCATCAGATTGACTTCATAGAACTCCACAATCTGCGGAATGGTGGCTTCCGCGGCGTTCACCACTTTGTCCCCCACCTCAATCGTAGTCTTGCCCACGTGGACAAGTCCTATCTTGATCTCTTCGATATATGAAGCGAGCAATGCGAGAGCCGTAAGGGCCGCCGACCCTATGGCAAAACCCTTGCCGGTAGCCGCCGTAGTGTTGCCAAGCGAGTCCAGGATATCCGTTTTCTTGCGGATCTCCGGGTCGAGCCCGCTCATCTGGGCATTGCCTCCGGCATTGTCAGCTATCGGCCCGTATGCGTCCGTGGCCAACGTGATTCCGAGGGTGGAGAGCATTCCGACGGCGGCGATGCTTATCCCGTAGAGTCCGTTGCTGATGAGAGCGGCGTCAAACGAGAATCCCGTCGCGCTCAGATATGACAGAAGAATCGCCACTGCAATGGTGACGACAGGCACCGCCGTAGATATCATCCCGAGGCCCATACCGCCGATAATCACCGTGGCAGGCCCGGTCTGCGCACTCTCCGCCAGCTTCTGAGTAGGCTTGTATGAATGCGATGTGTAATATTCCGTGGCCTTGCCTATGATCACTCCCGCCAGCAGACCGAAGATGACCGACAGGGAGAGCTGCCACCAGTTCTCAAATCCGAGCACATAGAAAATCCCGAACGCCACGACGGCTATCAGTCCGGCACTCAGATTGGTGCCACGGCTGAGCGATCCGAGAAGCTGCTGGAGATCAGCGCCTTCCTTTGTCTTCACCGCGAATATTCCCAGCACTGACAGCACCACTCCCACGGCCGCTATGCACATCGGCGCAAGGATGGCCTTGGTCTGGGCCCCGGTGTCTCCGAAGAATGCGGAGGCTCCGAGCGCCATCGTCGCGAGAATCGCACCGCAGTATGACTCATACAGATCGGCGCCCATGCCGGCCACGTCTCCTACATTGTCACCGACATTGTCCGCGATGGTGGCGGGATTCCTCGGGTCATCTTCAGGGATATCGGCCTCCACTTTGCCCACGATGTCAGCTCCGACATCGGCAGCCTTGGTATATATGCCTCCGCCGACTCTGGCGAAGAGCGCCTGCGTGGATGCGCCCATGCCGAAAGTCAGCATCGTGGTCGTGATCGTTACCAGCGCCTGCGACGAATCGGGTTCCGAAACGAAAGCCTTCAGCACCATATACCACACCGAGATGTCAAGAAGTCCGAGACCCACGACCGTAAGCCCCATGACCGCTCCGGAGCGGAACGCCAGCTTCAGCCCGGAATTGAGCGAGCGGCTCACCGCATTGGCGGTACGTGCGGATGCATAAGTGGCTGTCTTCATCCCTATGAAGCCGGCCAGGCCGGAAAAGAATCCTCCGGTGAGGAATGCGAACGGCACCCAAGGATTCTGGATATGGAATCCGTATGCCAGCACCGCGAAGAACACCGCGAGAATCACAAAGACGATGGCAACCACCTTGTACTGCTGCTTGAGATAGGCCATTGCGCCATCCCGCACATATTGTGCAATCTCTTTCATCGTGACTGTCCCTTCACTCTCCTTCATCATCTGATGAAAAAACAGCCAGGCAAAAAACAGCGCCACCACGGACGCCGCCGGAACGAGATAGAATAGTAAATCCATACGAAATTTATAGTGTTAATGATTATAACTCCGGCGAGTTGTCTCCGCTTTCAAGTCGAAAGTCAGAGGTTTCGTTTTGCAAAGATAACAAATTCCGCAAGATTTAAAACATTTTAATGATTTCCTCCCCGAAAGATGACGCCCGGCAGGGGGGGGCGAAGAGCCCCTAAGAGCGAATTATTCTAAATAACATAAGAGGAGGGTGTATTCCTTGGAAAAGTCCTAGAATACACCCTCCTCTTAATCCCGACAGCAGCAGAACTTATCAGCCGCGCTGTCGGACTAATTCAGGTCTCCGGCCTTGTCCGGCCGGAGGCTACCCCATTATTCAGCTTTTGGAGCCTCTTCTGCAGCGGCAGGAGCCTCTGCGGCTGCCTCAGCCTTCTTTGCGCGGCTGCGGCGAGTCGTCTTCTTGGCCTCTTTCTTGGCCCCTCCTGCAAGTGCGAGCTCGTTGAAGTCAACGAATTCGACAAGAGCCATCTCCGAGCCGTCACCCTGTCTGAAACCGGTGTGAAGGATACGGAGATATCCGCCCGGACGATCGGCAACCTTAGGTGCGATGTTGCGGAAAAGCTCCGAAACGGCGAACTTGTTCTTCAGGTAGCTGAAAACGATTCGCCTTGAATGAGTTGTATCATCCTTTGACTTGGTGACAAGCGGCTCAACGTATGGTCTCAAAGCCTTAGCCTTTGCGAGAGTGGTCTCGATTCTCTTATGCAGAATGAGAGAAGTCGCCAGGTTTGAAAGCAGCGCCTTGCGGTGACCGGTCTTGCGTCCAAGATGATTGAATGCTTTATTGTGCCTCATGATTACGCGTTATTCTTTTTCTTATGTTCAATATTGTACTTAGTAACATCCATTCCGAATGTGAGCTTCATCTTGTCAAGCATCTGGTCGATCTCGTTGAGAGACTTCCTTCCGAAGTTGCGGAATTTCATCAGCTCAGCCCTCGAATAGGACA
>CAVECU010000070.1:0-7719 GCA_963614015.1 uncultured Eubacteriales bacterium | reverse complement strand
GGTCCCTTACGGGACTTGTTAGTCACGCCGACGGACTTTTTAGTCACCCTCATGCCCCGCCGGGGCTGTCACGAAGTCATTTTCCATAACACGATTCCGGCGGTGACGGACACGTTGAGCGAATGCTTGGTCCCCGACTGGGGGATCTCCAGCACGCCGTCGGAGACATCGATGACATCCTGCCTCACGCCGTCAACCTCGTTCCCGAATATGACCGCATATCTGCGTCCGGGCTCGGGAGTGAAATCATTCAGACTCACCGAGCCCACTGTCTGCTCCACGCTCAGGATGACATATCCTTCCTCCCGGAGCCGCTCCACCGCGTCCAGAGTATCCTTGAAATATTCCCAGTCCACGCTGAACTCCGCTCCGAGAGAAGACTTGTGTATCTCCGGCGACGGGGGAGTCGCACAGATCCCGCACAGCAATATCTTGTCCGCCTTGAAAGCATCCGCGCTGCGGAATACCGAGCCCACATTGTGTGCGCTGCGTATGTTGTCGAGCACTACCGCTATCCCGGAGCCCGGGGTGGATTTGTATTCTTCCGGGGAAATCCTGCCCATCTCGATGCTCAGCAGCTTCCTGTTGTTCTTCATCTGAAAAATTGTTTCAACGAGGGGCAAAGATACGTCAAGTTTTGCTATATTTGCCCTGCCGGAGGGCGTATCAGCCCCCCCCCGGATTAACTGATAACCTTATGAAACAGGATCTGCAGATTTTTGATTTAATCAAGAGGGAAAGGGAAAGACAGTCCCAGGGATTGGAACTTATTGCGTCGGAGAACTATGTCAGTGACCAGGTTCTGGAGGCTATGGGCTCCGTTTGCACAAACAAGTACGCCGAGGGTTATCCCGCAAAGCGTTACTATGGAGGATGCGAGGTGGTGGATCAGATCGAGCAGCTGGCGATAGACCGCCTCTGCAAGATATACGGGGCGGTTTATGCCAATGTCCAGCCTCACTCCGGCGCTCAGGCCAATATGGCCGTGCAGATGGCGATACTCTCTCCGGGAGACACATTCATGGGTCTTGACCTGTCGCAGGGCGGGCATCTGACTCACGGCTCGCCTGTGGCCGCATCGGGAATTCTGTACAAGGCGGTGGCTTACGGCCTTGACCCGGAGACAGGCAGGATTGACTATGACAAAATGGAGCAGACGGCTCTCGAATGCCGTCCGAAGCTCATAATAGGCGGAGCATCGGCATATTCGAGAGAGTGGGATTATGCAAGAATGAGGAAGATAGCTGACGAAGTCGGCGCAGTCCTCATGATAGATATGGCCCATACCGCCGGACTTATAGCCGCAGGTCTTCTGGAGAATCCGGTGAAATATGCCCATATCGTGACATCTACGACTCACAAGACATTGCGCGGGCCTCGCGGAGGCATCATCCTGATGGGCGAGGATTTCGATGACCCTCTGGGACGCAAGACTCCCAAGGGCGAAGTTAAGAAAATGTCCCAGATCCTGAATGCCAGCGTATTCCCGGGAGTTCAAGGCGGACCTCTGGAGCACGTCATCGCGGCCAAGGCCGTGGCGTTCTACGAGGCTATGCAGCCGGAATATGTGGAATATCAGAAGCAGGTGGCGGCAAATGCGCAGGCGATGTGCCGCAGGTTCATCGAGAAGGGCTATCACGTGGTCTCCGGCGGTACTGACAATCATCTTATGCTCATCGATTTGCGCTCCAAATTCCCGGATCTGTCAGGCAAGATTGCGGAGACAGAGCTTGTGAGAGCCGACATCACCGTGAACAAGAATATGGTGCCGTTCGACAGCCGTTCCCCTTTCCAGACATCCGGAATCCGCATCGGCACTCCCGCCGTGACCACCAGGGGTTTCGTGGAGAAGGATATGGAAGATATAGTGGAGCTGATAGACACTGTCCTGTCATCCGCTTCGGCCCACGTGCAGGTGCTCTCGGCGAAGGAGCCTCTTTCGGATGAGCAGAAGGCATCGGTCAGCGGGCACAAGGCCGTTATCGATGATGTCAGGAAGAAAGTCCATATGATGACGAGCGGACGGCCGCTGAACAGGTACTAGAGCCGGAGTTTGTCAGTTAGACTTAAAAACATTAATTTTGCGCCGCTTTCCAAGTCCGGAGAGCGGCGCATTTTTGCAGGGATGCGAATGGACGCCCGCAAAGTTAGTGTGTGTTGTATGGTTGGACAGTATACCGATGACCGGAAATATGTAACAAGCTTTGACATCGCTTGCTACGAGGTGGATTCGAAGATGAGGCTCAAGCCTTCCGCCTTTATGAATATGGCGCAGGAGCTTGCCTATCAGGCCGCGACATATCTCGGATTCGGGTATGACGCGCTCCGGGAAGAAGGCAAGGCGTGGGTGCTTTCGCGTATGGACTGCAAGTGGCTCAGAGCCCCTCTCTGGAGAGAAAAGGTCCGTCTGTCCACATGGCACAAGGGCCCGAGCGGCCCGTTCTATCTCAGGGATTTTACGCTGGTGTCCGATACCGGGGAGCCTCTTGTCCTGTGTACAAGCTCGTGGGTGATCCTGAATGTCGCGGAACGCTCCCTGTGCCGTACGTCCGATGTGATGCGGATGGTGCCGGAAGATACTGTCTGTCAGGATAATGCCATCGCCACCCCTGCGCCCAAAGTGGTGATCCCCCACTCTGCTGTCACATCTGATGCCGGAGTCCACAGAGTGGAATATTCCGACATCGATCTTCTCGGACACACCAACAATGCGAAATATGTCCTGTGGGCGATGGACTGCATCGACTGCGGCTTCCTTGCGGAGCATCAGGTCAGAGGATTCTCCGTCAATTTCCATCATGAGACGCATCCCGGCGAGGAGGTGATGCTGAAAAAAGCCGAAAGCCGTGCTCCTGACGGAGGAGTGACGGGGTTCTATGTGTCCGGCGACACTGCGGAGCATCCGTCGTTCACGGTGAAGATAGAATTCTAGTTATAACAGATATATTTTTTTAGGTATTCAAAATGAGAGAACTGTTTTTGGGGACCGGCATCGCGCACACGATATTGCTGTTTGCGCTGGTTATCGCAACCGGACTTTATCTTGGCCGTTTCAAGGTGAAGGGAGTGTCCATCGGATCGACGTGGATCCTGTTCGTAGGTATTGTATTGAGCCATTTCGGGCTCAGGGGAGATCCCCGGATCCTGGCATTCATGAAGGATTTCGGTCTCATACTGTTCGTGTTCTCCATCGGCCTTCAGGTGGGTCCCGGATTTTTCCATTCGTTCAAGAAAGGCGGGCTCACGATGAACTTCCTGGCGGTGGCGCTGGTCGGTATGGCGGTGCTCGTGACATTTCTGATACATCTCGTCACGGGTGAGGATATGCACACCATGACCGGCGTGATGTCCGGAGCCGTCACCAATACTCCAGGACTCGGTGCCGCGCAGCAGACCCTGTCCGACGCGATGCTGGCCGAAGGCTTCTCCCAGACGGCGGCCGCCGAGGCGTCTTCCTCGCTGGCGTCGGCATATGCGGTAGCGTACCCTATAGGTGTGCTCGGAGTCATATTCCTGCTGATTTTCTTCAAGGCCGTGTTCAAGGTGGATCTCGACAAGGAGAAGGCGGCTCTGGACGGCGAGGACAAGCTGGGCAGCGGCGCCATGAGAGCGAGCTATTCTGTGAAGAATCCGGCTCTGTTCGGACGCAAGATTGTGGACATCGTGCGGGAACATGACGGCAAATTCGTGATTTCCAGAATATCCCGTGAGGGAAATATACAGATGCCGGGCGCCGATACCGTATTGAAAGAAGGTGACAGGCTGCTTGTGATCATCTCGCAGGAGATGGAAGATGTGGCCCGGATGCTGTTCGGCGAGGAACTGGAGATGTCATTCCGAGAGTGGGACAGGCCGGAGAGCCATCTGGTGGTGCGCAAGATCACCATCACCAAGTCATCCATCACCGGGCACAGCCTCAGAGACCTCAATATCAGGGCGATGTTCGGCGTGTCCGTCACAAGGGTGATCCGCTCCGGCGTGGAGCTGGTGGCGAAGCCCAATCTGAGGCTTCAGATGGGAGACAACCTGCTGGCCGTAGGCTCCGAAGAGGCCATAGACAAAGTGGCGTCATTCTTCGGCAACAAGGCTGCGCGCCTCTCCCATCCCAATCTGGTGCCTATATTCTTCGGTATCGTGATAGGCGTGATATTCGGCTCCATTCCGATCAGTTTCCCTGGCGTGCCGCAGCCTATCAAGCTCGGGCTTGCCGGCGGGCCGCTCATCATCGCGATTCTTCTGGGATATTTCGGGCCGAAGCTCCGGATCACCACTTACACCACTCCGAGCGCCAATATGATGGTCCGCGAGATCGGAATCTCCTTCTTCCTTGCGGCCGTCGGTCTCGGCGCAGGAGAGAACTTCATAAACTCCATAACAGGAGGAGGTTACTGGTGGATACTGTATGGCGCGCTCATAACGTTGGTGCCTGTCGCCGGCATAGCTCTTATCGCCCGTCTGGTGTTCAAGCTCAATTTCTATCAGATCTGCGGTCTCATCTCCGGAGGTACGACCAATCCTCCTGTGCTCGCATTTGAGCAGGAAGTCTATGGAACGGATTATCCGTCAATCAACTATGCTACGGTCTATCCGCTGTCGATGTTCATGCGCGTGCTTGCCGCGCAGCTGCTGATATTGTTCTCTCTGTAGAGGGCTATGACAGACATTGTCTATCCGCAGGGGGATGTCCCGCTGCTGCCTCTGCCTACGGCTGACCGCCCGTTCCCTTCCGGGACTGACGGACAGGAGGTGCTCCCGATTGTTCGCGAGGACGGTGAAGTCTATGCCAGGGCATCCAGAGCCTATTGCCACGGCGGCTCGATGCTCCTGCATCCGGTGGTGCATCTGCACATAATCAACCGCGCGGGCGAGCTGTACCTGCAGAAACGCTCGATGAGCAAGGATCTGCTTCCGGGACGTTGGGATACGGCTGTGGGAGGGCATATCAGCTACGGCGAGCATCTTGTCGAGGCCCTTTACCGCGAATCCGGAGAGGAGCTTGGAATGTATGACTACAACCCTGTCTGGCTCACTTCGTATGTGTTCCGGAGCGGGACCGAGCAGGAACTGGTAAATGTCTTTGCCGCTGCGGGCGACTTCACTCCGTCGCCGGACGGGGAGGAGGTGTCGGAAGGCCGCTACTGGCCGATGGCGGAGATAGAAGAACATTTGGGGAAGTCTGTCTTTACTCCTAACTTTGAAGGAGAGTTCGGGCGGATAAGGAAGATGCTTGAAGCCCTTCTCTGACGGAGGGTCGCCCGGTGCATTCCGGGCAGCCTTGACGGTATTTGTGAAGCCGTATTGGAACCCGTTTTGAAAGGGTTCCCGGGTTTTCTTACACATCATAATCAGATGAACGGTACATTCAGAGTCGTCTCTGGAGTCAAGTTGACGGCAACGGAGGATCTGAGGCGTCTTGCGGACGGCCTCAGCGAAGAGTTCCTATGGATCAATACAGGCCATCATCCCTGTGAGGCGGGCTATCTGGCGGAGGAAAGATTTGCGCAGGTCGCCGGATATGCCGGAGCGGACATGCTGTATTCCGACCATTACGACATCATATCCGGTGCGGACGGGAAGCCGCTCCGCCGCAAGCATCCTGCGATAGACTGTCTGCCGGGAGCGCTCAGGGACGACTTCGATTTCGGGCCCGTGCTGGTCGTGCGCTCGTCCTCGTTCAGAAAGGCGGTCGCCGGGATGGACGAAAACTACAGGTACGGGGCCTTGTATGACCTCCGCCTGCGGATGGACAAGATAGTCCATATCCCTGAATATCTGTACACTGTGGCCGAGTCGGACCTCAGGAAGTCCGGGGAGAAGCAGTTTGACTACGTGGATCCCAAGAACCGTGAGGTGCAGGTGGAGATGGAGAGGATCTGCACGGCGCATCTGCGCAGGATAGGAGCCTATATCGCTCCGGGAGCAAGGTCTGTGAAGGGTCTGGAGTGCGTTAGCTCCGGTGTCACGGCTTCGGTGATAATCCCGGTATTCAACAGGGAGCGCACCATAGGGGACGCGGTCAGGAGCGCATTGTCTCAGAATTGTGATTTTGAATACAATGTGATAGTCGTGGACAACCATTCCACGGACCGGACTTCCGGGATATTGTCATCTTTCAGCGACCCGAGGCTCCGGGTCATCGTGCCGGAGCGGACGGATCTCGGTATCGGGGGATGCTGGAATCTTGCCGTGAATGACAATGCCTGCGGAACGTATGCCGTGCAGCTGGACAGCGATGACGTGTACAGGAACGGCACGACATTGACGCGGATAGTGGACAAGTTCCGCACGGAGGATTGCGCGATGGTGATCGGGTCTTATGAAATGACCGATTTCAATATGGCTCCGATTCCTCCCGGAATCATTGACCATAGGGAGTGGACTGATGACAATGGCAGGAACAATGCCTTGAGGATCAACGGTCTCGGAGCTCCGCGGGCGTTCTTCGCACCTTTGCTGCGGCGGATCGGATTCCCCAATGTGAGCTACGGAGAGGACTATGCGGTGGCCTTGCGGATCAGCAGGGAATACAGGATAGGCCGCATCTATGAGCCGATATATTGCTGCCGCAGGTGGGACGGCAACTCCGATGCCGCGCTCGATATCGACAGGGTCAATGCCAACAACTTCTACAAGGACACCGTCCGCACGTGGGAGCTGGCGGCAAGGCGGGAACTTGTCGGGAGCCGCTCGTCGGATGCCGTGTAATTCGTTTAGAATCATCTTGCAATGGACAATATCAAGTCTATAGACAAATTCGTGAAAGACCAGCTGTCGGTATGGCCTCTCGCCGCCGCCAACTTCAGGGCGTTGAAGAGTGTGCAGACAAGGGATCTGGAAGTGGGAGGGCTGAAAGTCCGCCTGCAGTACAACCCCGCCCGCATAAGGTCTTCGGCGGTCAAGCTGGACGAGGCTGCCGTCAAGGCCGCAAGATGCTTTCTCTGTGCGGAGAACAGGCCTGCGGAACAGCAGGCGCTGCCCTTCGAGGGGCGCAAGGGCAGGAAATACAACATTCTGGTCAATCTGTATCCCATATTCCCGGATCATCTGGTCATAGCGAGCGAGCTCCACGAGCCCCAGTCCATCTGGAAAAGGGTCGTGGACATGACCGACATTGCCCGGCATTATCCGGGATATACGGTGTTCTACAACGGCCCCAGATGCGGGGCTTCCGCTCCGTATCATATGCATTTCCAGGCATGTCCGAGCGGACTCATGCCGCTTGAGACGGAGATTGATTCGCTGCTGTCCGCAGCCGGGGATGATGCGCAGGGGAGTCCTGCCGGGCTGAAGTATGTCACTTCCGTCCAGGATGCGTCAGTGTATCACTACGGCAAGTTCACCAGAGGCGTTTTCGCTCTGAAAGCCAGGACGTCCAAGTCGTTTGCCAAGCTGTTCTACAGATTGCTGGACTGCATGCCCGCAGTGGAGGGCGATTCGGAGCCGAGGTTCAATCTTCTGCTCTGGTATGCGCCCGGGACGGCCGGAAAGGCGTCCGGGATATCCCACGGGCGTTTCGGCGAATACAGGGCCATCTTTCTGGCGAGGGAGAATCACCGCTCGCACCATTATTTCTCGACCGGACCGGATCATCTGACAATGAGCCCCGGATGTGCGGACATGGCCGGGCTGTTCATCGTCCCCGATGCGGATGACTATGCCAAGCTGGACTCCGCCATGCTGGAGGAGATGCTCTCGGAAGTGTCCGTCACGCAGGAGACC
>CAVECU010000069.1:0-7812 GCA_963614015.1 uncultured Eubacteriales bacterium | reverse complement strand
ACCCCTATTAGGGGTATCTCGCACCTATCCGGTGCGGTCCCTGCGGGACTTATTATTTCTCCTCAATCCCCAAACTGGGGATACAGATCTACGAGCTTTTCATCGCTCGTTCTCGGTACTGGGTAGGAGAATCGAACTCCTATTGCAAGATTGAGAATCTTGAGTACTAACCGTTATACGAACCCAGCATGTTTCGGGACTGCAAATGTAGGAATAAATTCTGACATTGCAAGAGCCCGAAGCTGTTTTTTGCGGAAAAATGCAGCAAATGAGGGCGGGGAAAGTCCAAATGAAATTATCAAAACACTATGAAAAAATCAAAATTTTGTGATTAATTCATGGTGTTTCGGTCATTCGGGTGCGGAGGGCGGCGCATTCACCGTGATGAAATATGCCCGAAGTGGCCGGATGCGTGACAAGGTGAAATGTGAACCCGACTATTTGATGAACACGAAGAATACCGCAAGAATGAGGCACAGGAAAGCCGCTATGTGATTCCACTGCAGGGCCTGCCCCTTGAACAGGAACGTGACTATCACCGTGAAGACCGTGAGCGAGACGGCTTCCTGGATGACTTTCAGCTGCATGATGTTGAACGGCCCTCCGTTTCCCGCGAATCCGATCCTGTTCGCCGGGACCTGGGCGCAATATTCGAAAAAGGCAAGCCCCCACGAGAAGAGTATCACCGCGAACACCGGCCAGCCGGTGGAGATCTTCATTTCCTGCAGCTTCAGATGCCCGTACCAGGCGAATGTCATGAATATGTTGGATGTCACCAGCAGCAGGACTGTCCAGATAGCTTTCATCATAATTCCGTGTCAGATGGCGCGGAGACGTCCGTGGGGCGCTTCCGCCGGGTGCGAAGTTACGGATAATTTGCCAAAAACAAGAGAATGTCTTATCTTCACCGGTTCTGAAAATAACAGCGCTATGACACTCATAAAATCAATCTCCGGGATCCGGGGGACCGTCGGCGGGAGGAGCGGGGATGCTCTGACTCCTGTGGATATCGTCAAATTCGTATATGCCTACTGCACGCAGATGCGCAGGCGCAGACCGAAGCCGGAAGGCGGCAGATACACCATTGTCGTGGGACGTGACGCAAGGGTCTCCGGCGAGATGGTCGAGAACATCGTTTGCGGCACCGCGGTAGCCTGCGGAGTGGATGTGATCAAGGCCGGTCTGGCCTCGACCCCCACTGTGGAGATGGCCGTGATATTCTCCGGCGCGGACGGAGGTCTGATCCTCACAGCTTCCCACAATCCGGCGCAGTGGAACGCCCTCAAGCTGTTGAACGAGAAGGGCGAATTCCTCACTGCGGAGGAGGGACAGGCGGTGCTTGAATGCGCCGAGTCCGGAGACTTCGACTTCAGCGGGGTGGAAGAGCTGGGGACGATCACGGAAGAGGATTTCACTGACAGGCATCTGGATGCTGTCTTGGCCCTGCCGGCCGTGGATGCGGATGCCATACGGGATGCCGGATTCACGGTGGTGCTCGATGCGGTCAATTCGGTGGGCGGAATCATCATGCCGCGTCTTCTGAAAAGGCTCGGCGTCAAGTGCATATGTCTCAACTGCAATCCTACGGGGTTATTCGCGCACAATCCGGAGCCGCTCCCGGCCAATCTTGTGGAGCTCAGCGAGACCGTTGTGAGGGAAAATGCCGACCTCGGCATATCCGTGGATCCGGATGTGGACCGTCTGGCCTTCATCTGCGAGAACGGGGAGCCGTTCGTGGAGGAATACACGCTTGTCAGCGTGGCGGACTATGTCTTGTCCGAAGCCCGGGCGAATGGCGGAAAGAATCTTGTGACAGTGTCCAATCTGTCCTCTTCCAGGGCCCTGCGTGATGTGACCGAGAATCATGGCGGGACGTATTATGCTTCCGCTGTAGGAGAAGTCAACGTCACTACGCTCATGCGGGATAAGGGAGCGATCATCGGCGGAGAAGGCAACGGGGGAGTCATCTATCCTGCGCTTCATTACGGCCGGGATGCGATGGTCGGCACCGCCCTGTTCCTTTCCAACCTCGCCCGCCGCAAGATGAGCGTATCCGCTCTCAAACGCACATATCCTCAGTACCATATCGCAAAGAACCGTATGGAACTGTCGGACAAGGCGCTCATAGACAAGATCCTGGCGGGGCTCAAGACTGCTTTCGCAAAAGAGGATGTCAATGACATCGACGGCGTGAAGATCAGTTTCGAAGACAGGCGGGCGTGGGTTCACCTCAGGAAGTCGAACACGGAGCCCATCATCCGCATCTATTCCGAAGCCCCTGATGCAGAGGAAGCGGACAGGCTCGGAAAAGAGGTGATCGCAGCCGCTGAAAAGCTCATCGGCAACAGATAGCGCACTCTATGTTTTCTTTCAGGACAACGGGTCTGGAGGACCAGCTTGACAAAGCGCTCACGGAAGGCAAAGTGGGCTGCTTCTGCACCCAGAACTGCTGGGATACCGGCAAAGACCGCTACATGTACCGGATATTCCAGGACAGAGGCAATCTCGAGAGGCTCTTCCGGCCCTCGGAAGCCGAGCTTACTCCGGGGACAAATCATATTCAGTTCGATTCTGAATCCCTCCGGGGACTCAGCGCCGTGGTCGTGGAGATCCAGGATGTGGGGGTGCGGTATTTCAACTATATGAAAGACGTGATGCGTCTTATGATGCTGCTGTCGGTCATCGAGGACGCTCCGGCACTATATATCGTAGACCATATCAATCCGGCGGGACGTATCGTCGAGGGCACCGTCCCTGACGGAGAATGCGAGCAGTTCGTTCCGAGAGTGGCTCATAGACACGGACTTACGCTCGGGGAGCTCTGCCGGCTGTTCTACTCCGACATCGCGGCGGGATTCCCTCTTCACGTGATATCGGCATACGCTTCAGACTACAACAAAGACCTTCTCCCGTGGACCATCGCCCCCGCGTCGGATATCCCGGGGATGTTCACCTGCCATATGTACAGCGGCGGCGGCCTGTGGAACAACACTTCCATAACTCCGGCCATCGGTACCGCCCGACCATACGAATATTTCGGCGCTCCGTTCATAGTGCACGGCCCTTTTGACAGGCTTCCGGCTCCGGAAGGGGTGCTTCTGCGTCCTTGCTCGTTCAAGCCTTCGGCCGGAAAATATGCCGGGGAAGTCTGCTACGGTTATCAGATAATGCTCAAGCCCGGCGCCCAGTATCATTCTCTGCTGCATACGCTCCAGCTGATACGGTATTTCAGGGATACATATCCGCAGTTCGAGCTGTCTGACGGATTTTTCAGGAAATTGTCGGATGAATATCTTGTGTCTTATCTGAACGGACAGGTCTCTTTCCAGGATGCCAAGGAGCATGTCAAGACAGAGGAACAGAAATGGATCCGCAAGGCCAGGCGCTTCACTCTGTATGATGATCAGCCCTATCGGTTCAAATAGAATTTGAACCGATAGGGCGCGAAAGGGAGGCTAAAAAGTACGACGGACTTTTTAGCCTCCCTTTCGCTTAAAAGCTTCTTAACCCCCGCAGCTGAGGCTGCGACCCCTATTAGGGGTATCTCGCACCTGTCCGGTGCGGTCCCTGCGGGACTTATTAGTGCCACTAAAGGCCTATCTCGCCAGCTCAGGTGTCCGCTGATGCAGACTTTTTAGCCTCCCTCTTTTTATACAATATATTTTTACAGCACCATGATGGCCGCTACAAGCGAGAGGATGGCATAGAGCTCAGGGAAGGCGGCGTAGATCATCGTATTGGTGAACACGTCATTTCCCTGGGAAATGCCCACGATGCCGTTGGCGCAGATCTGTCCCTGGCGGATGGCGGAGAGCAGGCAGGAAAGCCCCACAGCTATGCCGATGCCGAAGAACAGCGCTCCGTTGGCCGCCATGTCGGCGAACTTGTCGCTGGTCAGCCACATCAGGAATGCGACGAATCCATACAGACCCTGTGATGCCGGGATTGCCGAAAGCACCATATAGTTGGCAGACTTCTCGGGCATTTTCTTCAAAGCGCCCTCTGCCGCATTGCCGGCTATTGTAGTCCCAATAGCACTTCCGATTCCGGCAAGACCGAACATCAGTCCGAGGCCGAGATATCCAAGAATTTCGTTCATAATGATGATTGTATTTGATTATTTGTTTGTTAACGGTTTGTATTTCTTCCCGGTACCTTCGTAGCCGGAGTTCTTGAAGTATTCCACAAATGTCAGTCGCAACGGGTGTACAAACGCTCCGAGACAGGACATCGCCAGATTAAGCGCATGCCCGAAAAGAAGTATTATGATGAAGAACAGCTGGTTGAGACCGGGGACGGGTATGCCGTCCAGCACCATTGACGCGATGTTGTTGAATGCCATTCCGAGCATGCCTCCGGCCAGACCGAGGGCGTACAGGCGGATGTAGCTGAGAACGTCACCCATGAGACCCGTAGCCATATTGTAGGTGTCCCACAGCCCTGAACCTATGTTGATCAGAGGATTCCGGCCAGGGGTGTT
Organism: uncultured Eubacteriales bacterium; assembly: GCA_963614015.1. Lineage (GTDB taxonomy): Bacteria > Bacteroidota > Bacteroidia > Bacteroidales > UBA932 > Cryptobacteroides. The sequence continues at coordinate 3,332 of CAVECU010000069.1, read as the reverse complement.
GAATATGAATATTCCGAGAGCGGAGACGCATCCGAGAGCGATTACTATGAGTTTGGTCGTCGTCTCGTTGATCGCCCCGGCCAGAGCCATTCCGCCTGTTATGATGCATCCAGCCAGAAGCAGGCTCCACGCCCAGTTGCTTATGGATGCCTTCAGCCCGAACCGAACGGTGTAGCACAGAGCCTTCACGAACATCGCGAGGCAGATGTGGAACACGCCGATGGCGACGGCCAGAACCATCTGGATGCTGAAACTTCCCACCGTACCGGTGAGCATTATGGACTTGAGCCATTCCGGTACCCAGGAGGCGTCGGCCAGACTGATTCCGAAGAACGAGCCGAGGATGGTGCCCACCACTATGGTGGCTCCGCCGAGAGTCATCACGAGCGGCGCCGAAGAAGCCATTGACGGCATCTTCTTGCCTATGAGCCAGCCTATGATGACAAGCAGAATGCCGTATCCGGCATCTCCGAGGCACATCGCGAAGAACAGCAGGAAGAACGGCCCCAGTATGGGCGTAGGGTCGAACTCGCTGTAGACAGGCAGGCCGTACATCCCGGTGAGGACCTCGAACATCTTGATGAATTTGTTGTTCTTCAGCTTGATGGGAGGATTGTCCTCTTCCGATGCGGACTCCTTGAAATAGTACACGTCCATCTTGTCGAAAGCCCCGCACAGTCTCTCCTCATCCTCTTCCGGTGCGAATCCTGTGAATGTCGTGACGAGATTCTCGGAACTCAGCTGTCCGGAGGCGCCTGCAAGATACAGATCCAGCTCGGAGAGGGTCTTGTCGTATCCGCTTTTGAGCATCGGTATCGAGTCTTTCAGACTGTACAGTACGGCTTTCTGCGCCGTGATCTTCTCCTTGAGGGATGAAAGCTCCGATTCGCATTCTTTCCAGCTCCCGCCCGGAGCAGCCGTCTCCTGGACAGGGAAGTTGTATTCCTCCCCGCTCGGAGCTATGGTCACGAACCAGACGCTGTCCTTGTCCTCGTGGACTTTCTGAAGCGGGACGGACGTCTCCCATTCGCTTCGGAACGACTTCGCGGAGACCTTGTAGTATCTCACGGTGAGCCCGGATCCTGCAAGTGCATCCAGCTTCGACTTGTCGAACTCGCCCCACGGCATCCGTTCTTTCATCTCCTTGCGTACGCTGTCATACTCCGCGGAGAGGGCCTCGACGGCCGCCGAAGCATCGGATGCCGCCTTTATGACATCCTGCGCATTGCTCCACTGCCGCGCCTTGCCGGCGGCTTCCGCCGCAGCCTTGACTTCGTTCATGTCCGGGCTCTTGTCGCCGGCGGCTTTCTCTATGATGGAAATCGCCTTCTTCATCCCTGCCGCCTCGTCCAGCATCCCGGCGGACTTGCTGTCCACGGGCTTGCCCGATCTGGTGATGTCAACGACTCCGAGCTCGCTGATCTCCCTGAGGAACCGCTCCTGATCTCCGGAAAGGAGAATGAAGGAGTATTTAGTCATCTTGATTATCATCTCGCAAGCTCCTCCAGGGCTTCTTCTTCGGCGTGCCTGTTCTTGACGATCTTGGACGAAGCCTTGCTCAGGTTCTCTTCATCCTCCATATATCGCTTGATCTTTCTGATGGCCTCCTGATATCCGGGGATCTGGACCTTTTCGTAGAGATTGACTTTCTGGGTCGTCTTCTTCCTCTGATAGTCCAGAATCCTGCTCTTCTGTCCATACACCTCCGATTCGATTCCGAGCCGGGTGAGCTCCTTCAGGATAGAGACTCCGTCAGCATACCAGGCCGGCTTGACAAAAGCGTTGAAAGGCCGGATCTCATAACGGATCTCCTTCAGTTCCGGTGTCTTGACTCCGGCAAGTTTCGCCGTGGTCAGCTCGACGTCGGTGATCCTTATCAGGCCGGGTTCGAATTCGTTCCAGAGAGCGGCCAGATAGTCATACCGCTTCATCGAGGCCGCCAGTTCCATATTGAGCCTCTCCGACTTCTCCTTGGCTTTCCTCACCTCAAGACGCAGGGCTGACTCCTTGTTCTGCAGGGTGGGGAGCGCCTTCTGCCTCATCTTGAGCTGTTTGCCGAGGTTGTTCAGCGAGGTCTTGTTATATTGGAATTTTATAGCCATAGTTCCGTATTATGATTCTTCACTTGCCTGCCGTGACGGGCCTTTCCAGTATTTCTCTATGAGCGACTGCTTGATACCGGTCTCGGCCTTGGTGAAATACTTGCCGAAGAGCTCCCAGGCCGTGTCGAGCATCTCCGTGATGGTGATGTTGACATCGATGGAAAGCAGCCTTGCGGCATATTCCCCGGCATATTTCAGACATCTGTTGTCGTAGTCGCTGAGGTCGAATCCGTTCTCCAGCTTGGTCTTGGCGTTCTGGGCATCGGCATACAGACGCACTCCGGCATTCATCACCTGACTGTGGTCCTCTCTTGTCTTCTTGCCCTGCACGTGCTGCTTCAGACGCGAAAGCGAGCGGAACGGATCGATGATCACCTTGCCCGAGTCGGCATCCGCACGCAGATAGAGCTGTCCTTCAGTGATATAGCCTGTATTGTCCGGGATGGCGTGCGTGATGTCTCCGTCATTCAGAGTGGTCACGGCGATGATCGTGATGGAACCGCCGGTCGGGAGCTGCACCGCCTTTTCGTAGATCTTGGCGAGGTCGGAATACAGCGAACCCGGCATCGAATCCTTGGACGGAATCTGGTCCATACGGTTGGACACGATGCTGAGGGCATCGGCATACAGAGTCATATCCGTCAGCAGCACAAGCACTTTCTCATTCTTGTCCGCCGCGAAATATTCAGCGGCCGTAAGCGCCATGTCAGGAACAAGCAGACGCTCCACAGGCGGCTCCTCGGTCGTGTTCACGAAGCAGATGATCTTGTCCAATGCGCCCGCAGCCTCGAATGCGTTCTTGAAGAAAAGGTAGTCGTCATTCGTGAGTCCCATTCCCCCGAGAATGATCTTGTCCACATCGGCTCTTAGGGCCACATCGGCCATCACCTGGTTGTACGGCTGGTCAGGGTCTGCGAAGAACGGGATCTTCTGACCCGATACGATGGTGTTGTTGAGGTCGATGCCGGCGATGCCCGTGGGGATCAGCTCCGAAGGCTGGCGTCTCTTGTAAGGATTGACCGACGGGCCTCCGATTTCCCTCTCCTCGCCGTCTATTTCCGGACCGCCGTCAATAGGCTTCCCGTAAGCGTTGAAAAATCTTCCCGACAGCTGGTCGCCGACTTTCAGGGTTGGAGGGGCGCCGAGGAATGAGATTTCGGCATCAGTAGGGATGCCTTCCGTTCCGGAAAACACCTGCAGCGTGACATCGTCGCCTTTGGTCTTCACCAC
>CAVECU010000068.1:4371-7837 GCA_963614015.1 uncultured Eubacteriales bacterium | reverse complement strand
CTAAAGTCCATCGGACTTTAGTCTCCCCCTTAAAGGGCCTATTAACCCCCGCAGCCGCTTCGAAAGACTTTTTGACCTGCCGCGCCGCCTTGCAATTCCGCACGATTGTCATTACCTTGCATAGATGAAAATGGCCGCGTGGGGGCCGTGAAAAACACCAAGATCAAGATTATGAAAAAATTCCTGTTGACACTTGCCTGGGCGATGATCCCTGCGCTGGCATTTGCCGGAGACTATGAGAGCCGGAGACCGCAGCCGGAAGCCCGTCTGTTCCGCTCCGATGCCGTGGAGAAGAAGATTGACGAAGTATGCTCCCTGCTGAAGAATCCGAAGCTGAGATGGATGTTCGCCAACTGTTTTCCCAACACTTTGGACACTACGGTGCACTTCGGCAAGGATGAAAACGGCAACTGGCGCACGTTCGTATATACAGGAGACATACACGCGATGTGGCTCAGGGATTCGGGAGCGCAGGTGTGGCCTTATGTGCAGCTCGCCGGGCAGGACGAGCATCTGAAGAATATGATCGAGGGCGTGATTCGCTGCCAGTTCTCGCTCATCTGTATCGATCCTTATGCCAATGCTTTCAATGACGGTCCCACCGGCACCGGCTGGATGACGGACAAGACCGATATGGATCCCAACGTGCACGAGCGCAAGTGGGAGATAGACTCCCACTGCTATCCGATAAGGCTTGCCTATCAGTACTGGAAAGTCACCGGGGACGATGCTGTCTTCGATGTCGTGTGGGAGGAGGCCATAGACAAGATTCTGAAGACTCTCCGTCAGCAGCAGCGCAAGGACGGGCTCGGCCCGTACAGTTTCATGAGGGAGACGGAGCGTCAGCTGGACACGAAATGCTGCTCGGGCTATGGCAATCCGGTGAATCCCGTAGGACTCATAGTCTCGTCATTCAGGCCGTCCGACGATGCCACCACATTTGACTTCCTCGTGCCTTCCAACTTCTTTGCCGTGACTTCGCTGCGCAAGGCTGCGGAGATTCTGGAGACGGTCAACAAGAATACGGCCAAGGCAAAGGAGTGCCGGGCCCTGGCTGATGAAGTGGAGACGGCGCTGAAGAAATATGCTGTCGTGGAGCACCCGAAATATGGCAAAATCTATGCGTTCGAGGTGGACGGGTTCGGCAACAGATTCCTGATGGACGATGCCAATGTGCCGAGCCTTCTGGCTATGCCGTATCTCGGAGATGTGCCTGCTGATGATCCTATATGGCTCAATACCAAGAAGTTCGTCTGGAGTAAGGACAATCCTTATTTCTTCAAGGGCAAGGCGGGGGAAGGCATCGGAGGCCCTCATATCGGATATGACATGATATGGCCGATGAGCATAATGATGAAGGCGTTCACTTCCGACAAGAACAAGGAGATCAAGTGGTGTATCGAGACGCTCATGAATACCGAGGCCGGCACGGGCTTCATGCATGAGTCGTTCAACAAGGATGATCCGTCCAACTTCACCAGGGCGTGGTTCGCCTGGCAGAACACCCTGTTCGGGGAGCTTATCCTTCATCTCATAGACGGCGGCAAGCTCGACCTCCTGAATTCGATCAAATAGGTTAACGGCGATCAGAGAGCCTCTTATCTTCTTATGATGTTTGCGCCCAAGGCATTGAGCCTCTTGTCGATATCCTCGTAGCCTCGGTCTATCTGCTCGATATTGCTGATGACGCTTGTTCCTTTGGCCGACATCGCCGCGATGAGCAGGGCGATTCCCGCACGGATATCCGGCGAGAGCATATTGCCGGCTTTGAGTTGGAACCTGTGGTCGTGTCCTATCACGACCGCCCTGTGAGGGTCGCAGAGGATGATCTGCGCTCCCATTTCTATGAGCCTGTCCACAAAGAACAGCCTGCTCTCGAACATCTTCTGATGGATGAGCACGCTGCCCCTGCACTGGGTCGCGACGACCAGCATCACGCTCAGGAGGTCCGGCGTCAGCCCGGGCCAAGGAGCATCGGCGATCGTCATTATGGAGCCGTCCATAAAAGAGTCTATCACATAGCTTTCCTGCTCCGGGACGAACAGGTCGTCTCCCCGCTGCTCAATCATCACCCCGAGCCGTCTGAAGCTCTCCGGGATGATTCCGAGATTCTCGTGGGAGACATTTTTTACGAGAATGCTGCTCCGGGTGAGCGCAGCCATTCCGATGAAGCTACCCACTTCTATCATGTCCGGGAGAATAGTATGCGATGTGCCGTGAAGAGACTCCACGCCCTGTATCGTAAGCAGGTTGGAGCCTATGCCGCTGATGGAGGCCCCCATTGACACGAGCATCCGGCAGAGCTGCTGGATATAAGGCTCGCAGGCCGCATTGTAGATTACGGTCCGGCCTTCAGCCAGGACTGCGGCCATTATGATATTGGCCGTGCCGGTGATGGAAGCCTCGTCCAGAAGCATATAACTGCCTTTCAGTCTCCTTGTCCCGGACTTGTCACCCGTGACCGGAGCATCCAGACAGAATGCCTTGCGGTGCTCGTCATACCGGCACTGCGCTCCCAGCTCCATCATCCCCTGTATGTGGGTGTCCACTCTGCGTCTGCCGATCCTGTCTCCGCCGGGCTTGGGGAACCATGTGTGCCCGAACCGGGTGAGAAGCGGTCCCGCGAGCATCACGGAGCCGCGCAGAGAGGCGCATTTGCGTGTGAAGTCCTCGCTCTCGACATATCCGATGCCGATACCATCGGCCTTGAAAGAGTACCTGCCTTTCTCAAGTCTTGTCACTTTCACCCCCATAGTCTCCAGCAGGGATATCAGATTCCTCACATCCAGGATCTCCGGGATATTGTTTATCGTCACTTCCTCATCCGTGAGCAGGACTGCGCTGATGACTTCGAGAGCCTCGTTCTTTGCTCCCTGCGGCGTGATGGCTCCGCTGAGCCTGTGTCCGCCCTCGACTATGAAACTGTTTTCTGCCATTGTATTGTGGAGTTGTAGTAGCCGGGACGTCGCTCCCGGACCGTGTCTTTCAGCTATTGTTTCAGATGATTTCCACTTCGGGACTCAGGTCGATGCCGAATTTGTCTTTCACCGAAGCCTGGATTTTTTCCTTGAGGCGGATGACTTCTTCCGGCCTTGCCGTGCCCGTGGCATTGACTATCACGAGCGGCTGCCGGTCATACACGGCGACATTGCCGCACTTGACCCCTTTCCATCCGCACCGGTCTATCAGCCAGGCAGCCGGGATCTTGACCCCGTCCGGGGTGATGTAGTGAGGCACGGGGCATTCCACCTCCTTGGCGTCTCCGCCTGCTTCCTTGCCGCCACCGCGTGTCCCGTCGCCGTCATATCCCGCCGCCTTGCACACGCTGCGGAACCCTTCCTCTGACACCACTGGATTCTTGAAGAAGCTTCCCGCGCTTCCGGTCTCGCTGACTTCGGGCAGCTTGGTGCGGCGGACGGATGTGATAATCTCTCTCATAATCAGCGGCGTAATCTCATCCTTGCAC
>CAVECU010000068.1:0-4361 GCA_963614015.1 uncultured Eubacteriales bacterium | reverse complement strand
CTCCAGCTGCGGTCCGGCATTGCGTGACAACGACATCACTACGTGTGTGACTATATATCGTCCCCGTATCTCCGGATCCTTGAAAATGGAGCTGCGGTAGCCGTAGCGGCAATCCTCCCTGCTGAAGTGTGTGAATTCTTCCTCCCTGGTGTCGTAGCAATAGACCTGTCTTATCAGTGAAGACACTTCCGCACCGTAGGCCCCTACATTCTGCACTGCGGCGGCTCCTGTCTCTCCGGGGATGTGGGACAGGTTCTCTGCGCCCCACAGGCCGCGCTCCGCCGCCCACAGGCAGAAGTCATCGAAAGCGACTCCCGCCCCTGCGGACACCAGCACTTCATCTTCCCCGGCGGTGCTGTAAAGAGGGTCGTCCTCCGGGAGTTCATATATGAATTTCACTGCTGAATGCAGTACGGTCCCCGGGAAATCTCCGGTAAAGAGCAGATTGCTGCCCCCGCCGATATGGAGAACCGGCTTCGGGAGCTCCCCGAAGTCGATGTCAAGCAGATCCGCCACGCTGTCGTATTCGATATACAGGCCGCAGGATACGTCCATCCTGAACGTGTTCATCCTCCGCAGGCTCTGTCCTTTTCTCTTCGTTATCATCTGGTGAAGAATTGTGGGAATGTAAAGATACTAATTGCTCGCAAAGATTGAAAATCCTGCCGCCCCGTCAGAGAACATTGTGCTCCCGTCAGAGATGGTCGTGCGCTCTTCCACTTGATGGGAAGAGAAATATGATGTATTTTTGGCATCTGGTGCCGGACGGCATCACCTGCACGACATTACACAAATCAATCGTACGATATGAAAAAATCATTGATCTTCGGCATTCTTCCGCTCGCCCTGATGGCCTCATGCGGGAAGACTGCGGCTCCGGAGCTGATCGCGCCGGAAAATTTCGACGGCACCGTGGACGGACACGCAGTGGCCCTGTACACACTCAAAGCCGGTGACATCATCCTTCAGGCGACCAACTTCGGCGGCAGGGTGGTCACCATATTCACACCTGACAAAGACGGCGTCCTCGGTGACATCGTGGTGGGCCGCAGCACTTTGGATGAATATGTCAATCCCGTGGGCGAGCGGTTCTTCGGAGCTTGCGTAGGGCCTGTGGCCAACCGTATCAGCAACGCTTCATTCACTCTGGACGGCGTGACATACAATGTCCCTGTCAATGACAACGGAGTGAACACCCTCCACGGCGGCATCAAAGGACTTGACAATGTCGTATGGGACGTGCTTGACTCCAATGATTCCACTCTTGTCCTGCACTATGTCCACGCTGACGGCTTCGAAGGCTATCCCGGCAACAAGGACATCACGATGACCTATTCGGTCAACAGCCGCAACGAATTCCGTATAGATTACAAAGCTACGACCGACAAGGCCACCCCTGTCAACATCTCCAACCATCCGTTCTTCTGCCTGCGCGGCGAGGGCAACGGGTCTGTGGAAGACTATATCCTGCACGTCAAGGCAAGCCACTACATCCCTATCGATTCACTCAGCATCCCTACGGGAGAGATCGCGGATGTCACCGGCACGCCGTTCGACTTCAGGACACCTCACAAGATAGGCGAGAGGATAGGCGAGGACAATCAGCAGCTGAAGAATGCAAGAGGCTATGACCACAACTGGTGCATCGACCGCCAGTCCGACAAGGATGTGGAGCTCATGTGCTCTGTCTATGATCCCCAGACCGGACGTCAGGTGGATGTATTGTCGGATCAGCCTGGCATCCAGATATATAGCGGCAATTTCTTTGACGGCTCCATCACCGGCAAATACGGCCGGCCTCTGGGATTCCGCAGCTCGCTTGCTCTGGAGACCCAGCACTATCCTGACACTCCGAACCATCCGCAGTTCCCGTCCATCACGGTGAATCCGGGCGATGTCTATACCCAGACCTGCATCTACCGCTTCTCGGTACATGAATAAATAAGGGAGATTCTTGACCGTAAGAGGGTGATTGAGAAGTCGAAAGACTGATCAGTCACCCTCTTTTTTTATGTCGGTGCTACGCATTCTCACCTTGATTTTTCGAATCGGAAAGCGCGGGTTCTTGCCCAAAGAGTATCATACATTCCCATAATTTGTTTCATTTCCGGAATATTTTTCTTAATTTGCAGGCGATACGATAAGTATCATACATACGCGAAAGTGTTTTTCGCCAGCCCCGTTGGAAATCTGGACAATTTTCAAACAAATTATAATGGGTTCGGTCGTAAACACTCCGCCTTGGTCTGATTATGAGACCGGCGGCCCTCTGGCTGCTGCGTACTTCATATCGGTCGGGTGTGGAGTACGATTGTTTCCTTCATTATAACGTTTGTCCAGAACGTCCAACGGAAGTAACGAAAACGGCTCCACACTTTTCGTGCATTATAACCGCTTTTTCTTCCGGGAGCCCGAAGTTGTTGACACCGACGACATGTTTTGTCGCTTTGCGCCAATACATTTGTCCTGCTAAAAGGGTTATAATATGGCAAAGTTCAACCAGCTTTCCCGTTTCGGCAGGATAATCAACCGTCTCAGCGGCCTTCAGGAGTACGTCTCTACGGAAGACCTGCTTGAATCCATGCGCGGATTGATGTCGGAAAATCAGCCATACACAGTCAGAACTCTTCAACGTGATATCCAGACTATTGCCGAAGTGTTCGGCGTGGAGATCGAGAACCGCCGCGGCTGCGGATATCATATTGTCAACAGGACTCAGGACCCTGGCAGATATGCCGGTCTGCTCTCAGACTATGAGGTCCTGAGCTATATGAAATCATCTCCCGGACTTCATGAATATGTGGTTCCGGAGCATAGGCATCAAATCATATCCATAGATATAAAGGAAGTCCTGAAGTCAATTGCCGGGCGGAACGTTGCCTCGTTCAGTTATACGGCTCCGCGGCATGACGGACAGACGAAGGAATACACTGCGGAGCCATATTTCATAAAGCAATCCCAGGGGAAATGGTATCTGTTTGCAATGATTGACGGAGCGATGAGAAGTTTTGAGTTGGGACGCTTCGCTGATTATAAGGTCACGGATAAGATTTTCGCCCGTGACGCGGCAATCACCCTTGATGATTCTTTCAAATTCTCCTTCGGCATATGGGATGACCGGCGGCAACCTGTAGAGGATGTCATCATTAAAGTGTCTGCGGCGGAATGGGAATATCTCAAGACATTCCCCATACATTATTCTCAGAATCTCATCAGCGAAACTGACGAACACGTGATTCTCTCACTTCGTCTGAGGATTTCCTATGATTTCATTATGGACCTTATGAGCCGATGCCCGGAGATTGAAGTCATGGAACCCGGACATCTGCGGAAAGAACTCTGTGACAGGCTGTCAAAAGGAATGGAGAAGAATAGCTAACTATATAAAAATCAATACTTATGGGACTTTTGAATAAAATCAAGGACAACTTTACATCTGCAGAATTCACAGTGGCTCCCAACAAGAAGCTCAAGACTATCTCTGCGGAGTTCAAGAAGACTTTCGGCGTAACGCTGGCTTTCTACAAAGGTTCTCAACTTGCTGATGGAGACCTTACCCTCAACCAGCTTAACCGGAAGACAACAAAAGAAGTTACGACCAAAGGTGCGGAACTCAAGATAAAGGGTAGCACCAAGGTTGGCGAAGCCGAAAAACGATTTGATCAGGCGTTCGGAGTGACCGTACAAATCAAGGATCCGACAGGCAAGGTCTGTGTTCCCAACAGCATCACCATCGGTGAAGCCGCCAGAGGAGAATACAAATAACAACCATATAATCATTTATTAATCCATTAATAATCAAAAATTATGGCAGAATTGAAAATCAATGGCCGTACAACTGTACGCAAACTCAAAACTGACTTCAAAGCCGCTTTCGGATCATCTCTCCGCGTTTACATGAGCCCTACTTGCAAAGGCAAGATGGCTGATGACGCTGCAACTCTCGCTTCCATACGCGCAGAAGGCGCAAAGGGTGGCGAACTCGCAGTTAAGGGGAACAAGACCGTCGGCAAGTTTGAGACCGAATTCGCAAAGGCTTGGGGAATCGGTGTCCAGGTGGCTAATGCTGATGACAGCAAGCTCGCCAACAACGACTCTACTCTTTGTGGAGCAGCAAAAGACTGAACTCAACATTTTGGCCGGAGGAGCCTGACCGTTCCTCCGGTCCCTGAACACTAAAAAACAACTATTATTATGGCAAAACCCGTAATCACCGACAAACCCGTACTTGAGAAGGCGGAGTCCAATGGCGTAACAGCCTGGAGAAAAGAAGTCAGTGCTGCCGATATCGCCGGCGCCCGTGTAAGAGTCTATGGCAAAGCCCAGAATCGCACGGCACTCGGAATCATGCACGCCTATAT
>CAVECU010000067.1:0-7934 GCA_963614015.1 uncultured Eubacteriales bacterium | reverse complement strand
TCCTTGTCCAGACGCTCTATGCGTATTTCCGTCTGCATATTTCTGCGGATCTGAAGGAAACGGAGGACAGCGGTCACTATCGAAGCCAGAAGCAGGGCGAAAATGGAATACGCCCACCAAGTGCGGTACCAGACCGGCAGAACGGTGATATGCAACATCGCCGGATCGTCATTCCACTTCCCGTCATTGTTCGCCGCCTTCACGCAGAAGGTGAACTCGCCGGCCGGCAGATTGGAATAGGAGACAGGACTGATGTCATTCTGCTCATACCATGTGTCATCGTATCCCTCCAATCTGTAAGCGAACGTGTTGTGCCTGCCCGAAATATAGTTGGAGACGACGAAGGATATCGCGAATGAATTCTGCGAAGCGGATAACGTGATGTGTCCGACGTTTGATATGCATTCATCCAGTATGCCCGTCTCATCTTCCGGCAGAACCTCTCTGTTATGTACTGACAGCTTGTTGATTGTCGGTTTCGGTGTATACGGATTATCCAACAATGTTTCCGGACGGAAAGATGTGATGCCGTCAATCCCGCCGAACAGCATATGGCCGTCCTCCTTTCTGCAGAAAGAACCGGCATTGAACTGATTTCCCTGCAGGCCGTCCATTACCGTAAAGTTGCGGGACTGCCCGGTTTCAGGGTTGAAACAGCTCAATCCCTGATTCGTGCTAACCCATAATCTCCCGTAGGCATCTTCCAGAACACCGTAGATTATATTGCTCGGAAGACCATCCGAGACGGTATATTGTACGGCCCCGCCATCTTTCTCATTCAGAGAGAACAGCCCGTTGTGTGTCCCGACCAGAATAACTCCCGAGCTTGTCTCGTTGAAGCAGCTGATGAATGTCTGCCCGAGCTCGGACGGTATTTTGAACTCCATATCGGGACGAAGCGAATCACCGCTCTGGCTATATATGGAAAGCCCCTCCTCTCCTCCAGTCCATATCCTCCCTTTGGAATCTCTGAACAGCAGACGGTTGCACCGCTTCAGGCTCTGTCCGTCCATATTCCGGTCCACGAATGTGAAAGAACGGCTTTTCTTATCGAAATGCAGCAGATACTCGAGCGACGCCACCCACAGCCCGTCAGTCCCGTCCGGAATGATGGAGTATATGTTGTTTGTCGGAGACTTGCCGTTATGAATGTTGTAGTACTCGACACCGCCCGTCTTCCTGTTCAAGACCATCATACCGCCGGAATGCGCACCTACATATACCTTGTCCCCCGCCTCATCCACCCAGATGGTCTTGATGTCTTTAAACGGTTCCTCCGGGTCGTCCGTTTTTTTCAGATACCCCTTATACTTCCCGGAAACGTTGTCGTAGTAATTCAGCCCGCCGTCACTCGTACCGATCCACAGATTCCGGCCGGCATCTGCGACAATGCAGCTGACCACATTATTGCTCAAGGAATTGTAGAACGGTATGTGCTGGATATTCTGAAAGCGGTTGCACAGCGGATGATAATAATTCAGCCCGCCCCAGTATGTCCCGAGCCACATGCCTCCCTGGGAATCCATAAAAATGCTCCTGACGGAATTTTGTGAAAGACTTCCCTCCCTAAGTTCCTCCCTGACAATCGGAAGAAACTTGTCCGACCCCTCCGCACGGATATTCACGCCTCCATAGGTTCCCACCCACAGGCGGTTCTCGGAATCAAGCGCCAGAGAGCGCACGAAGTTGGAGTTCAGACCGGAGCTTCCGTCTCCATATCTGTAATTCTCGAGTTCCCCGGTCTTCAGATTGAGCATATACAATCCGCTGCCTTCCGTAGCTATCCACAACTTGTTGAACGTCTGACAGAGAATAGCCTGGACTTTGCTGCCCCTCGGGAGAGTCACCAGCTTTTTCAGGCTTCCGTCACGCAGGCCATAATCCCAGACGGCATTTTCCGTACCTATATAGACGCTGCCGTCATGCCGGACCAGTGAAGACGGGCACAATCCGTGAACGGCTTCAGATAACGTATCGGAGAGGAACTTCCCCCCGCCCGCATCGAAAAGGAGAATCCCTTCTCTGGTGCCGAGCATCAGCAAATCCTTTTCAATCGGGACAATACTGCTTACCGCGACATTCTGGCCGTTTTTCCTGTAATACCAGTTCGCGAACCTGTCTTTCTTGTGATTGTAAAGCGACAGGCCCTCACGGGTTCCTATCCAGACTCTGTCGGAATCGTCCACGGTAATGCATGTGGACATATCACTGGCTATGCTGTAGGGGTCTTCATACCGATGGCGGTAGACGGTGAAGTTATAGCCGTCATATCTGTTCACACCGTCATACGTGGCAAGCCACAGATATCCTTCCTTGTCCTGTTTCACATCGAATACGGTACTGTGCGACAACCCCTCCTCCAGACCGATGTGAGTGAAACGGATTTCATCCGTAAAAGCGGCGGGGGAAACAGAAGGGAACAATATGCTCCCAAATATCACCGCCAAATACCTGTACGTCTTCATACATCTCTCCAGTTAAACGCAGCCGCCAGAGAATGCGTGCTGCAAAGCCCGCGGCACGCAAATATAATCATTTTGCCGATGTGCCCGCTTTGCAACGGCTCTCCGTCCCCCCCTGAATGCACACTTCCGTCCTGTCACGAATGTCTGCCGGGACGCCCGAGGGCGATTGACAGGCACGCCACGGCGCAGAGAATGAACGGATAGTAGAGGTAAGGGATGATCGCCGCCGCAGGGATTCCGGCGAATTCAGCTGCCATCAGAAGCTGCGCTCCGTAAGGGATCATACCCTGCACGATACAGGAGAACGTATCCAGGATGCTGGCGGATCTCCTCGGATCGAGTCCGAACTTCCGCGTGATGTCACGGGCGATGTCTCCGGTCGTCAGGATGGCGATGGTGTTGTTCGCCGTACACAGATTGGACAGTCCGACCAGAGCGGCGATGCTGAACTCAGCCCCTCGCCGGCCTTTGATTCCCCTTGTCAAGCCATTGATGATGAAATCAATACCGCCATTGTGCCTTATCAGCTCCAGCATTCCCCCGGAGAGCATCGTGACGATGATCAGCTCGCCCATCCCGGAGATTCCTTCGCCAACGCTGCCGAGGAATCCGAGCCAGGTCAGTCCGTCCGCAAGCCCGATGACCGCGCAGAGCAGCAGGCCTGTCCCCAGGACGAGCAGCACATTCACCCCGCACAGAGCCAGCACTATGACCGACATATAAGGAATGAGCTTGACATATTCGATCTCACCGATCTGCGGAGCGGCTCCGTGATTCAGCCCGATGACTACGTAGATGACCGTGACCGCCAGAGCCGCCGGAGCGCAGATCCGGACATTCGCCTTGAACTTGTCAGACATAGAGCAGCCTTGCGTCGTGGTGGACGCTATCGTGGTGTCGGAGATGAAGGAAAGATTGTCCCCGAAGAATGCTCCGCCCACGATAAGTCCTGTCACGAGCGGCAGCGACATCTCCGCCTGCGAGGCAATCCCGGAAGCGATGGGGACAAGCGCCACGACCGTGCCTACGCTCGTGCCGATCGCCATCGATATGAAGCACGATGCGAGGAACAACCCGGCAAGAATCAGCCGTCCCGGAAGTATGGTAAGTGTCAGATTGACAGTAGCCTCGACGCTGCCTATGGTCTTCGCGGCCATTGCGAACGCCCCGGCCATCACGAAGATCCAGATCATCAGCAGGACGTTCTTGTCGCCGGCTCCGCGCGAAAAGATGTCCACCCTCTCCGCCACAGGACCCTTCGTGATGAGCATCGCATAGATGGACGCTATCAGGAACGCCGATGCCACCGGTACCTTGTAAAAATCGTGAGCCGCCAGCGATGACACCAGATATGTCACCAGAAACACCGCAAGCGGGCTGAGCGCCAGAGGGCCGCCCATTATCCGCATAAGTCCGTTTTTATTCATACCGACCGCAAATATAATCACAAATCCCTCCAGTCCAACCGGCTACCTCTTCTCGACGGCGTGCAGCCAGCACAGCAGCGCAAGGAACATTATCACCCCGCCGGCGATGCCGATAAGCGAGATGGACAGATGTGTGCAGACCAGTCCTCCGGCCAGCGCCCCCGTGCCGATGCCGAAATTGAATATCCCCGAGAAAATCGACATGGCGACCGTGGTCTGCGCTTTCGGGGTGTCCGAAATGATTTCCGACTGCATCGCCACATTGAAAGCTGTCGCCGACACGCCCAGCAAGGCGCAGACAGCGATGGTGACGGGAGCGTTGAATGCGGAAGGGAGCAGGAGGACGGCGCCACCGATCAGGCATATCAGCGTGAGAGTGACAAAGGCGAACCGGTATTTCGGGAAATACCGCGAAAACAGCATGCTTCCCAATATTCCGGCTCCGCCGAAGACCATAAGCGTCAGAGTGACACCACCCTCGCTCATACGCACCACTTGTCCCAGGAACGGTTCGATGTAGCTGTAAGTCGTGTAATACCCTGTGGCGAAGACCGCCGTGGTCATGAATATCCCGACAAGAATCTTATTCTTCAGCATGGACGGCAGGTCATGGGCCGTCATTCCTCCGCCGCTCGGCACCTTGGGAAGCAATGCGGACAGGTACAGGAACACGACCAATGCTACCGCTCCGATGCTCAGGAATGTCACCCTCCACCCGACGCTCAGACCGATGACGCGGCCGAGCGGCAGCCCGAGAATCATGGCGATTGACGAGCCGGTGACTATCATGCTCAGAGCTATGGGCTTATGGCTTTCGGGGACAATCCTGACCGCTATGATCGACACTATCGACCAGAATATCGAATGGGCGCAGGCCACACCGATTCTGGAAAGCATCAGCATCCCGAATGAGGTTGAGAGATAGGACATCACCTGGAATGACGTGAACACGGCGACCACTCCGAGCAGCAGTCTGCGCATCTCCATCCCCGATGTCATCAGCATAAGAGGCAGGGAAAGCGTCATCACGACCCACGCATAGACGGAAATGAGCATGCCGGCCTTCGCCTCCGTAAGAGAGAAGTCCCCGCCGATGTCCGTCAGCAGCGCGACCGGAATGAATTCCGAAGTATTGAATATGAATGCTGACAGTGTCAGCCCGCCCAGAGCCATCCACGTTTTCAAGGACATTTCAGAGCCCTTGACCCGATCCGCCGTTACCATATAGTCACTATTCTTGGAAGCTGTTTTGAAGTGCTTCTCACCAACCGGGCGCAAATTTAGAAAAGGTTCCGGATTGTTGTACCTTATGGCGTGATATAAAACAATTTACGGGAACTCTATTTCTCGTATCGGCTCTTTTCCGGAAAACGCGCGGCGAACGCGCCGAGAATCGCTTCTCGCATAGCTTCATAGTGCTTCCCTCCGAGATGCACATCATTGATGCACACCATCTTGCGCGAAGGGTTCAGAATAAACCCGGATACGCTCCGCGCCCTGGCGAAAGCCACTGAAATATGCTTGTTGGAGATCTTCTCGTCAATCATCCGTCCCTTGTAGAACATATAGTCCAGATACAGGTACTGCGTCAGATTCCCGGCATTCCTTGTCCTGCTTATCGAGGCTCTTATCTCGTCCTCCGTCTTCCGGAACAACTCCTCGCACAAGGACCGCTGCATCGGAGAACAGATGTGCTGCGGACGCAGGAACCGCCCCGACGGCGGCAACCCTGCAGCTTTGCGTGCCAGAGCGTCCGAATTGCGGCATATCCGCCGGAACATGTTGCCCCCGACAATGAACATCGGCGAGAAACGGAGCACTCCCTTGTCCCCACGGAAGAAATCCGTCTCGCTGCACGGAAGCAGCGGGAACATGTCATCGTTGAAATAGAGAAACCTCTCGCCCAGCCCTTTTATCCGGTGAAGGTACATCTCAAGAGGATTGCTGTTGAATGTGGGGAGGAACTCCTCAGGGACGAAATCGCTGTGGCACACCACCTTCACGGTGTCACGGCAGACCCAGTCCGGGACCTGCGACTCACCGGCCACGACAAGGAACACATTTTCCACGAAAGGCAGATTGCGCTCTATCCCCCTGAAAAGATACGGCAGGGTACCCCAGTCCCTGAAACGCTTGGTCATTATCGGCACGTGCGTATGTTCGCTGTAGCTCTCCCTCCACACCGGGTCATTCCCGTCCACATATGTGATAACTATATCCATGGCTGCAAAATATCCTCGCCCGCGAAGATACGAAAATATAGTGAATGTCGGCCTTTCTAGTCTTCCCCGGCAAGCCCGTCATGACCGGAGACGATATAATTCTTCCTGTAGGCGAGAGGGGTCATCCCCGTATGCAGGCGGAAATATCTGGTGAAGAATGAAGCGTCGCAGAAATTGTAGTCCCACGCTATCTGCTTCATCGGACGGGCATTGCGGCTCAGGTCCATCTTCAGCTTCAGAATGGCGTAGTGGTCTATCAGCGTCTTGGCCGTCCGGCCGGAGATATGGCGGGCCACGACATTGAGATACTTCGGCGTGATATGCAGCATGTCGGCATAATAACTCACGTCCCGGCTCTTGTGATAATCACGTTCCAAGGCCGCCATGAACTCATTGAAAAGCGCCCGTTTCCTTTTCGAGCCCTGAAGCGCCGGCGCTTTATCCGGAAAGCGGAGCATATAGTCGTGGAAACCTATGAAGAACGCCTTGAGCTGATACATCACGAGCCGGTTCAGGCACCGGCAGTCCCTCTGCCGGAAATAAGTGTCAAGCAGGTCGAACATCCGGCCGACTATGTCCGTGACGACAGGAGATCCGCCTCGACATCTGTCCTCCCTGAGGGCGTCATAGACAGTATGTTCCAGGTCCAGACTGGCTTCCCGCAATATCGCCGGGCTGTAGATCAGCATATCCGCGGAGAAATCACCGGTACGGTTGCCGGAAGACACCACATCGCCCGGAAACAGAGTCATCACCGCCCCCTCCGGCATATTCCACAATTTGTAATTCACATTCACCGCTGCCTCTCCCCTGCGGCACAGGACTATGGCGCCGTTTTCCAGGATTCCATCGGTATTTGTCCCCAGCGACGACATCTCCTCCAGAGACACATCTTTCAGGAGCTTCGCATCAGTGAGGCTTGTGAGTTCCTTGTCTATCATACGTTCCCTTTTATGCTGCAAATATCATCAAAAATATGACATATCGCCGCCGAAGTTCCCGAAAATCCCATTTTTGGATATTTCTGTACAATGATTTTTCCGCGCCACGGCGATACCTTTGCAATCCGAAAAAACAGTAGAACAATCATTTCAAAAAAGTTCAGAATGCCCATATCCAATCATTTAATATTCTGCACATTGGCATTTGCAACAGCATCCACCGCGCCTTTCGGCGCAGCTGCGGAGCCGTCGGACTCGCTGCATCTCAGCCTTGAAGACGTGTTCACGATGATCGAGTCCGGGAGCAGCGCCATGCACGTTCTTCGTTCCGCCGAAGAAGCTGCCGAGGAAGGGCTCAGAGATGCGAAGAACGCACGCCTCCCGGACATCAGCGCGGAAGTCGATGTCAGCTATATCGGCGATGCCTTTCTGGCAGAAAGGGATTTCTCCGGATTCACGAGAGCCGGGACTCCGCATTTCGGCAACGGATTCACTCTTGAAGCCATGCAGGTGGTATATGCCGGAGGCGCTGTCCGGGCAGGCGCAGATATGGCCGGAGTCCAAGCGCTCATGGCCTCCGCCAGAACTGACAGCGGCAGGCTCGACCTGAGACTTCTGGTCACGGGACAATATCTCGACCTGTACAAAATCGCCAACGACATAAGAATCTACGGCGAGAACATCGCCTTGACGCAGAAACTGATAGACGAAATCAACGTCCGTCGGGAGCAGGGGCTGGCGCTGGCCGACGACGTGACACGGCATGAGCTCCGGCTTGAGACGCTCAAGCTTCAGCTCGTAAGCCTTCAGAATACGGAAAAAGTGCTGAACTACCGCCTCTGCAACACTCTCGGGCTCCCGGAAGGGACTGTGATTGCG
>CAVECU010000066.1:6928-7966 GCA_963614015.1 uncultured Eubacteriales bacterium | reverse complement strand
TTCCGATGAGGCCAAGGGGTATGCGGAAACCTCCACGAAACAGACATTGGGACTTGGCGGGACGGCAGGATTTGACGCGACGCTCAGTGACAAGGCTATCTCCGCAGCATTGAGCCAACTCGTGGAGAACATCATAAACAAGTGTATGGACAAACCGTGGAGGTCTTACATCCTCTCCATTGATGACGGGACTTACATTATTTCCGGCGGCGCGTCACAAGGTCTTGCGGCGGGGGACACTTTCAATGTGTACAGGAAAGGGAAAGTCGTGAGGAACCCTCAAACCGGAATGGACATTGAACTTCCCGGCAAGAAGGTCGGGACAGTATCCGTGATTTCCTCTTACGGAGACACGGCTGAAACAGAAATATCTTTCTGTAGCTATGAAGGAGAGGCGCTTGGGGTGGAGAATCTTTCAAACTATTATATTTCAGACAAATAGATAGGTTATGAAAAAGATGATTTTTATGGCTGTGTGCAGCCTTTTGCTGTGTTCGTGCGGCGTCGGTTCATATACGGTGTCTTCCGGCAAGGCTGACGAGGGAATGCTTTCATTTGTCAGTGCCGCAAAAACACATGTCACCGTGAAAGTGGATGACAATTACTGCAAGGTGTTTACGGTCAAGACGAAAGCTTGGCGTAAAGACAGAAAAATCAAAAAAACGGCTAAAAATACCATCTATCTTGCTCCCGGGAGGCATGAAGTCGTGGTTTTGAGAGGGGGGCATGAGATTTATCACAAGAAATTGTTCGTCTCCGCCCAGGAACATAAGATTGTAGAGCTATGAAAAGCACAAACATTGCGATCATAGGGATTGTGGGGGCGATGTTCCTGTCCTCTTGCGGGACAACGTCGACCCTGTATTATTGGGGAGGCATGCAGAGCGGCACGACAGCCTACGAAAACCTTGCTTACCAGTCTTATGACAAGCAGACTCCCAAAAGCATTTGCAATCTCGTCGCCGTATATGAGAATATGATATCAAAGCCGGGAGGGATCCGTCAAGTCCCGCCTCCCGGAATCTGCGCCGAATACGC
>CAVECU010000066.1:0-6918 GCA_963614015.1 uncultured Eubacteriales bacterium | reverse complement strand
ATCTTCTTCTCAAGCCTGAGACCGCAGCCGTCTTTCTGGAGAACGCGACTCCTTCTCAGAAAAGACTTTTCAAGACGGATGATTATGGCTCCTTGTTCCGGGAGAAAGGGAAAGAACTGCTTGAGAAGGAAATCGAATATTACCCCGAATCGGCTCAATTCATAGAACCGTTGAGAAAAAAGCTCGTGAAATGAAGAAGATAGTCCCATTGCTTATAATGACGACATTGGTCTGCTCTTGCGGGACCGCAAACCGGATAACGCGGGAATCTCAATATGCTGCGATGTATGAAGACATGCCCGTCACGGTATTGGTGATGCCTCCTATCAACAACACTTCCAATGTTGAAGCGAAGGACTTGTTGTACACCTCAATCAGCCGGCCTCTTGCAGAAGCGGGATACTATGTGATTTCTCCGCTGCTTGCAATGGACATCTTGAAGGCGGAGAGCGCATATGATGCCGAATTGTTTATAGACAGCCCACTGACCGCCTTCAGGAACTATTTCGGTGCTGATGCGGTCGTCTTTTCCCAAATCGACACCTGGACAAAAAGAGGATTCGGTATCGACACGAAAATCAGGTACATCATCAAGTCGACATCGTCGAATGAAATCATTTTTGACAGAAGTTGTGACCTGCACATGGATCTGCAGCAGAATTCGGGAGGTAATTCGGCATTGTCAGCACTGGTCGATTTGGCCGTATCGGCGATCAGCACCGCCACGACGGATCACATAGTCGCCGCCCGGAAAGCCAATTATTTTATTTTTAGCGATATGCCCCGGGGGAAATATAGTCCCTTGTATTTGCGGGACAAGGAGATGACCGCACAGCCGAAGGACATCAAGAAGACCGTGAAATAACTGTGTGAAAGCATGTCGTTAGATTCTTTTGAGCCCCTGCTCTTCCTTCCGGTGGCATTCATTCTTTACCGGATGATACCTGCCGGGGCGGTGAAGTGATCATGTATGAGGGCGGCTTACGGATATGCCGAAAAAACAGTATATTTGTCCCCGTTATGGCCAAGGGTGCGGATATACAGGAACAGTATCTGAAGATCGTGCAGGATGTCCGGAGCGGCGTCTTTTCGCCGGTCTATCTGCTGATGGGGGAGGAACCGTATTATCCGGATCTCGCGGCGGACGCCATAGTGAAATACGCATTGGACGATACGGCGAGAGACTTCAACCAGTCAGTCTATTATGGCCTTGACACCGATGCCGGTACGGTGGCTTCCGATGCGCGGAGCTATCCGATGATGTCCGACAGGAGGCTTGTCGTGCTGAAAGAGGCCCAGAATATGAAGAGCCTGGAGGATCTGGCCGCTTATGCGGCGGAGCCGCTCGACTCCACCGTGCTGGTGATATTGCTTCACGGCGCGTCCGTGGACAAGCGCAAGTCGCTCTACAAGGCTGTCAGCAAGACGGGGACGGTACTGGAAAGCCCGGCGATGCGCGACTATCAGATGCCGGGGTGGATATCCTCCTACTACAGGAGTCTCGGCTACAATATCGCTCCGGATGCGGCGGCGATGCTCGCCGAGTATGCGGGAGTGGACCTCTGCAAGATCGCCGTGGAGACGGGGAAAATGCTCGGCAACATTCCGGACGGGCGGAAAGACATCACGGCGGACGACATAGAGAAGAATGTCGGCATCAGCCGGCAGTACAACGTGTTCGAGCTGACCAAGGAGATATCCGCCGGCCGCAGCGGCAATGCGCTCAAGATCGCGGCATATATGGCGGCGAATCCGAGGCTCCAGCTTCCGGCCGTCATCGCCGCCCTGTTCTCGCATTTCTACAGGATTCTGAAATATGGCGCAGCCCTGACGAAAAATCCCCGGATGTCGGGACAGGAAGCCGCGGCACTGCTCGGAGTCCATCCGTATTTCGTGAAGGAATATTCTCTGGCTGTGAGGAATTATCCTGTAGGCAGGTGTATGAAAGTGATTTCCATTCTTGAAGAGTATGACTTCAAGAGCAAGGGAGGCGGCAGCGGCGAGGCCGGGGGAGAAGAGCTCCTTCTCGAACTGGTGGCCGCTGTCCTGAATTAGGATTTGCAGGCCGGCTCCGAAGCCGGGACGGCCAGAAAATATTGAGAAGCAGTTTTGAATATGGCACTGATTGAATGCAGAAACGTCAGCAAGAGCTTTGGCGAGAAAGTGGCGTTGGACAATGTCAGTCTGGAAGTTCCGAAAGGCGGGATTTTCGGTCTGCTGGGTCCGAACGGCGCAGGCAAGACCACGATGATACGCATCATCAACAGAATCACCATCCCTTCTGCGGGAGAGGTGCTGTTTGACGGCCGGCCGATCACACAGCGCGATGTGGAGAGGATAGGCTATCTTCCGGAAGAGAGGGGCCTTTACAGGAAAATGGAGGTTGGCGAGCAGGCCATGTATCTGGCTCAGCTCAAGGGGATGAGCGCAAAGGACGCCCAGACCGAGCTGAAGGCCTGGTTCGTCAAATTCGGCATACAGGACTGGTGGAAGAAGAAAGTGGAGGAGCTGTCCAAGGGTATGGCTCAGAAGCTTCAGTTCATCACCACGGTAGTGCACAAGCCGTCCCTGATGATTCTGGACGAGCCTTTCTCCGGATTTGACCCGGTCAATGCCGAGACCATCCGCAAGGAGATACTTGCGCTCAAGAGCAGCGGAGCCACGATCATCCTCTCGACCCACAATATGGAGTCCGTAGAGGAGCTGTGTGACAATATCGCCCTTATCAACAAATCCCGCCTCGTCATCACCGGCGGGGTCGGCGACATCCGCAGGAAATACGGCAACAACAATGTGGAGCTGATCTATACCGGCGACGGCCGCATCTGCTCCGTGGATGGCGTGTTCTCGGTGCTTTCCGATGCCGATGACTCCGGCCGTCACACGGCTGTCCTGTCCGTCCCGGACGGCATATCTTCCAACGAAGTCCTGAGCCGAGTGCTTATGCAGCCGGTACAGATAAACTCGTTCAAGGAGCTGCTCCCGAGGATGAACGACATCTTCATCAAACTGGTCACGGAATAAGAATCTACGGAGGGAAATTGTCATGAATCTGCACATCATAAGCATAATAATAAAGCGCGAGTACCTCACCCGTGTCCGGAAGAAATCATTCATCATCATCACTTTCCTGGTGCCGATATTGTTCGTGGTGCTATGCAGTCTGCCGTCCATGATCATGCTTCTGGCCAAGGAGGAAGCCAAGGCGGTGGCCGTCATCGACAAGTCGGGGATTGTCACCCCGTTTCTGGAGGATACCGACAACATATCATATTCGATGTATCCGCACTCCGACCCGGAGCAGCTCAAGTCGAGTCTTGACAGTCTCGGAGCGGATGCCGTGCTGTATATATCGCCTCTGGATTCCGCAAGGAAATCCGTGTCCGCAGTATCGTACTATTCCAAGCCTCTCGGTATCGAGATCTCCGAGACGATTGAGTCTCAGATCAATGACGCCGTGGAAAATTACCGGGTCGAATCCTACGGCATATCCGGTCTGGACGAGATTGTCCGCGACATCAAGCCGCAGATAAGTCTCATATCGTACAAGATGGACTCTTCCGGCAATGAAACTCTCGATGAATCAGGGATATACATGATGCTTTCGATGATCCTCGGGATGGTCATCTACATGTTCATAACGATGTTCTGCGGAATGGTGATGTCCAGTGTCATCGAAGAGAAATCCAGCAGGGTGGTGGAAGTGCTGGTGTCATCTGTCAAGGCTACGGAGCTGCTCTTCGGCAAGATCATAGGCGTGGCGATGGTCGCTCTCACCCAGTTCTTCATGTGGGTCGCGCTTACGCTGCTGATACTCGGCGTGGTGAGCGGCATATCGGGAGCCAGTCTTCTCGGGACCGGAGGGGCGGATGCCGAGGAGATGAGCCGGATCGCGGGAAGTATGGGCGTGGGTGAAGATGATCTGCGCGCGGCCGGGATGCAGATGCCTGACCTGGCTTCCCTTGCGGATGCCGGCGCCGCTGCCGCTGCCGCGGATTCGTCCGCTGTGTCCGAAGCTCCGTCGATGATGGAGACGGTCCTGGCCACTCTTGGAGGCATAGACTATGTCAAGCTGACAGCAGTGTTCATCTTCCTCTTCATATTCGGATACCTGCTGTACGCCTCACTTTTCGCCGCCATAGGGTCTTCTGTGGAGAACGAGGCTGACAGTCAGCAGCTTGTCCTGCCGGTTACGATTCCTCTGATGATAGGCTTCTTCATAGCGATGTTCGCATACAAGTCGCCTGACAGCGCAATAGTGTTCTGGGGGTCGATGATCCCGTTCACGTCGCCGATGGTGATGCTCACCAGAGTCCTGTTCGGAGTGCCTGACTGGCAGATAGTGCTTTCGATAGTGATTCTGATCCTGTCATTCCTCGTGTCGGCCTGGATTTCCGCCAAGATATACAAGGTGGGGATCCTGATGTTCGGGAAGAAGTCCACCTTCAAGGACTTGTGGAAGTGGCTCAAAATGAAATAAGGATGAACTGTATGAATAAGAAAATGATTGCGCGGCTGCTGTGCGGTTTCGTGATGACCCTGTCCGCCGGCTTCTGCGGGAGCGGGCTTCTGTGTGCGCAGGAATATGATTTCTCCTGGAGCAGGGCTGCTGTGACAGGCGGGCGCACCGGAGTGAAATATGCGGATGCCGACAATGTGGCCGGTGCTATGGGAAGAGTCTCCGGATGCCGCTACATCGCTCCTTCCGGCAAGGTGTTCCGCTGTGGGGCGACGCGCAAGGTCGCGAAGATAATGATAGGGGCCCAGTCCTCGATGGCCGAAGTCAAGAGCGTCATCGGCTGGTCTCCGAGGGCTATGAGGGCGCATGCCCCCGAGAGTGACCTGTCGGACTGGCTGGTGGACGCCCTGATGTCTTTCTGCGAGAAGAAAACCGGGGAGAAAGTGGATGTGGGATTCCTGAATTTCGGCGGCATCCGGGTGGATATGCCCGAGGGCAATATACTTCAGGACGACATAATGTCGATGTTCCCCTTCAAGAACAATGTCTGCCGACTGGAGCTCTACGGCCGGGACATCCGTGCCATTCTCGAGCAGATGGCTTCGGAACGTTGGCAGGTCGTCGGCGGCGTGAGATGTGTCTCCAGGCGTGACGGCACGCTGCTCTCCGCGGATGTCGGAGGCGAGCCGCTGGACGATGACAGGATATACGGAGTGATGACGATAAGTTTCCTGCTCGGCGGAGGAGACGGATATTCCATCGCCCGCAATGCCCTCAAGGTCGAGGTCCTGGATGAATATGTGATGGATGTCATGCTGCCTTATGTGAAGTCGCTCACCGCCGAGGGCAAGCCGGTGGAGTACAAGGCTGACGGCCGTGTCAAAATAGTGGATTAGAAGATGAAACGAATCATTATGATCTTGGCCGTCCTGCTGATTGCGGCGTCGGCATCATCGCAGGAGCTTGTGATCCTGCATGTCAATGATACTCACAGCCATCTGGACCCTCTGCGCAGCGGAGACCGCTGCGGTAAGGGCGGAGCCATAGAGCGTGCGTCATACGTGGACAGCGTGCGTGCGGCTGACGGCAGACGCAATGTGCTTCTGCTGCACGCCGGCGATTTCAGTCAGGGGACATCCTATTTCTCCGTCCTCAAGGGGGACTTGGAGATCTCCGTCATCAATGCGATGAAATATGATGTCATCACGCTCGGCAATCATGAGTTCGACAATGGCTTGGACGAGCTTGCGCGCAGGCTCAGGACGCTCAGATGCCCTGTCGTATGCGCCAATTATGATTTCTCCGCCTCGCCGGTCGGCAGATATGTCAGGCCCTATGCCATAGTCCGCAGGGGAGGGATGAAAATCGGCATCTTCGGGATGCTCACCGACATCAGCAAGGTGGTGGACGGCTCGATCGCGGCTGACATCAGGAAACTTGATGACGTGGAGACGGCGAACCGCTGGATCAGCTATCTCAAGGATGAGAAGGGATGCGACATCGTCATAGCGTTGAGCCATCTCGGCTTTGACGGGAGTGACTTCACGGACAAGGAACTTGTCAGGTCCACGCGGGGGCTTGATCTTGTGATAGGCGGGCATTCGCACACTGAGATGGAGGCTCCGGCGCTTATCGCCGATGCCGGCGGACGGCAGGTGCCTGTCATACAGGACGGATGCTGGGGTCTGTTCGTGGGGCGGATGGAAGTGAAGAAATGCGACTGATTGAGAATTGTTCCGGATAAACACAACGATATGTCCAATATTCAACATTTAAGGCTCGATGTCGAGCAGGAATCCATCACTTCGATGGCGGAGCGACACAAGGCGATTCTGGATATTCTCCAGCTGCAGGGGAGTGTGTCCGTGTCAGACCTGTCGGAGCGGCTGGATGTCTCCGAGGTGACCATCCGCAAGGATCTGTCGTTCCTCGAGAAGCAGAACAAGCTGTACAGGACCCACGGAAGGGCCATTCCGATAAGCCCGTATATCGGTGACAGACATATCAATGAGAAGGAGAAGCAGGCGGTGCTGCAGAAGCGTCTCATCGGGAAGGCCGCCGCCGAGCTGGTAAGCGAGCAGGATTCCATTCTGATAGCTTCCGGGACCACCATCCTATATATGGCCAAGGAACTTGCCGAGAAGCAGAACATTACGGTGATATCAGCCTCCGCGTCAGCATCTTCGATGTTGTCGCAGAACAAGAATATCAATGTAGTGCAGCTCGGTGGGGTGGTGAGGGAGAGTTCCGTGTCGGTAGTGGGCTCGTTTGCCGAGGATATGCTGAAATATTTCAATTGCAGCCTGCTCTTCATGGGCGCCGACGGAGTGGATCTGGACTTCGGCATCACCACCACCAATATGATGGAGGCCAGTCTCAACCGTATGATGATGAGTACTTCGCAGCAGACTGTCCTGTTGGTGGACAGCTCCAAGTTCGGAAAGAAAGGCTTCAGCAAG
>CAVECU010000065.1:0-8080 GCA_963614015.1 uncultured Eubacteriales bacterium | reverse complement strand
GCTCCAGGCCGATATTCACCACGAAGCACTCCGGCGACTTGATCCACTCTCCTTCCGGCGTGAGAATCTTCCTGTGGGTCATCCGCCAGAACGTATCCACACGCAGGAGATTGAATATGTTGCTTATGCCGGCGCCCATCTCCACATAAGGCTTGCTGAGAGCGTTCATGCCCTCCGGGAATATCATAGGCGCCCGGACGGAATGGCGGTTCCCCACGATTCCGTTGTTCTTCTCGGAAAGCGTGCCGTATGCTGCCCGGAGCGTCACGACCTCACGCCAGTGCAGATGCTTCAGCAGAGGGACTTTGCCCAAGAAGAACCCGCCGAAATTGTGCTCCCAGAACAATGTGGTCCAGGTATCCGATGCAAACTCATAGAAGCCCATGCAGGCGAACGAGCTTCTGTCCAGGATATATGTTCCGTTGCCCTCGTGGAGCTTCAGCATCGGATAAGGCACGGTGCCGATGATTTTCCCGAGAGTGAATCTTATCTCGGACGCCCCGGCCGGAGGCAGCTGGAGCTTGTAATTCACACCGAGTTCCGTACGGAAATAGCTGTACTCGTTCTTGCCTATCCCCTTGAGCGAGCCGAGCACATCAAGCGTGACCACGGGGTAATCGGTGTGCAGATATGACTTGGTGAAGATGCCTCGTGTCACCGTCTCGTTCTTCGAGAATCTCGCGGTGACACGCATATAGTTGGATCCCACGGAGTTGACAGCCGTCGTATCCGGAACAGTCTTACCGTCCGGCAGCACGGCGTTGCCTATGCGGTGCATCGGCACGAACACATTGCTGTAGATCCTCTTGAATCCCATCTCGGTGGAAGTGTTGAGCCAGGGGGCCGCCTCCCATTCGTATCTTGCCGAGTATTCATTGACCGGACTCCGCTTCTCGCTGTCCTTCTTGCGGAGAATCGAGCCTACAAGGGATGTCTCGTTGAAGGCGTCGCTACCCTTCCCGAGCTGGTCCATATCACGTTTGACCGTGAATGTCAGTTTCCTGGTGGGCTGACGGTCCAGCATCACCTCAAGGGTGCCGGACCCCTTGAACTCCTTGTCCCTGGTGCCGTAGGCGACATATCCCCCGACTCTGAACCTCCTGCTGAACTCCGACGTGGTCCTGAGTCCGAACAGGAAGCGGTCGCCCTCCAGGCTGTTGAAGCTGTACATTCTGGAATATGGCCCGATCCCGAAATATTTCGTCTCAAAATAGCCGTTCATGACGGTATTGACGATGTTGTACACATTGTTGTAGAGAGGGACAGTCTTGATGGAGTCCACCATCTTGTAGATGTTCTGTTCCTTTTCCGAGAGCTTGTACGGTCTCGCCTGCGCCCACCACTCGTCGTCTTTCCGCCCGGCATCGCGGCTTACGTCCACAATGCTTCCGCCTTTGCGGATATGCGGCCAGGCGGCCTCCCCTATCACAGGATCAGAATAGTTTATCTGCCTGTTGCCCAGGAAGGAGATGAACTTGGACGAATCCCGCATGGTGAGGGAGAAGTCCACATACAGTTTGTCGCAGGAGTAGAACCATGCGGAGTCGCCCACCCTGACATCCTCCCTGTCTATCACCAGAGAGCGGATCCAGTTCACGTTGGCACCTTTCATAAGCTTCGCGTGGATGCTTTTGAGGGCGAAATCCTGCGCGTCGATGGCCATCTCCCCGTCAAATACCGACGACGACACTCCCCTGCCCGGATGGAAACGTATCTTCCACGTCTTCCTCCCGTCCACCATCAGACTGTCTATCAGATAATAGTCGTAATAGGTACTTCCCCCCGCAGAGAGCGGAGAAGGTATCTGGACATTGAACGCGTTGATGAAGTTGTTGTAGAAATTGGTCTTCAGATGCATGCTGCCGGTGAACTGGGACACGGCATTGTCCTCGTTCAACCCCGACACCCTGCTGGCTATGATGGTCTCCCGGTCCACATCGGGAGATGAGCTGTGATACCGCTTCGCCTTGGTCTCCGATATCATGACCGGAAGATAGGGCTGTCCCGACACCACGGACGTGTCCATATAGTCGAACACGAAGCCGAAGTTCTTGCGTATCAGTCTGTTCTGTATATATTCATCGGCATTGGTGAGATCCAGTTCCATCTTGGTATAGACATCGCACAGATAGGCTTCTTTGCGCTCCGGATCGTTTCTGTGCCGATGCCGGTCTATCTGCCCGAGAATCCATCTCATATATCTGTTGTCCGGCTTGACCACGGCGGCGTCCAGAGCTGAGCTGACAAGTTTCAACCGGAAATTGACCTCGGAGAACGTGCCCCGGCTCACGGCCTGCTCCACGGTCTCATATCCGAGCAGGGAGGCGCACAGGACGGAGACCGATGAATCTCTCGTCTCCATAGTGTAATAGCCGTCCATATCCGTCGACACCCCGATGGTCGTGCCCTTGTAGAAGACGGCGGCGAAAGGCAGGCCTTCGCCCGAATCCGCATCCACGACACGGCCCTTCACCTTGGTATTCTGGGCATCCGCCGCAAAGGCGAGAGCCGCCCACACCAGCAGCCCGACAAGAGGCAGCCGGAGCAAACGGAGTCCGTATGAGGTAGCGCACGCAGTCATTGCATACAAATTTAGACAGATTCTTATTATCTTCGTCTTCCGTATCTGAAATATACTTGAAATCTGTTTAAAAACAAGCAAAATGACCAATGTCGCCATCTTCGTATCCGGCAGCGGAACCAACTGTGAATCAGTAATAAAGCATTTCCAAGGCTCCGACAGTGTCAAAGTGTCTCTCGTCCTGAGCAACAGGGCCGACGCTTATGCCCTCGTGCGCGCATCCGCCCTGGGCGTGCCGTCGGTGGTGATGCCCAAGCGGGATTTTATGGACGGGGAGAAGCTCCTGCCGATGCTTCGGCAATTCGGGATCGATTTCATCGTGCTGGCAGGCTTCCTGCTGGTCGTGCCGGAGTTTCTCATCGACGCCTACCCTCAACGCATCATAAATCTGCATCCGGCGCTGCTGCCCAAGTTCGGCGGCAAGGGAATGTACGGACACCACGTCCACGAGGCCGTGAAAGCCGCAGGCGAGACCGAGACCGGAATGACTGTCCACTACGTGAGTCCGGAAGTGGACGGCGGCGAGATCATAGCGCAGTATTCCACTCCGATATCCCCGGAGGACACTCCGGAGGACATAGCCGCGAAAGAGCACATCCTGGAAATGGAACATTTCGCCGACGTAGTGGAATCCGTGCTGGACACCGTCCGGAAGAGCTGACATCCGCCCCCGGGCTTGTCCGGACCCTCTATTTCACGTCCGCGGACTTGTCCGGTATGAGGACAGAGGCACAGATGCTCACCACCAGCACCGCAAGGATGAACACAAGCGACGCCACCGCATCTATCGCCACATACTCGTGTATGAGCATCTTCACGCCGATGAACACGAGCAGCACGCTGACGCCAACCTTCAGATAGCGGAACTTGTCGGCCACGGCTGACAGGAGGAAGAACAGCGCGCGCAGTCCGAGTATCGCAAAGATGTTGGAGAAGAACACGACGTACGGGTCAAGAGACACCGAGAACACGGCCGGAATACTGTCAAATGCAAATATGAGGTCGCAGAACTCGATGAATATCACCGTTATCACAAGCGGGCTCAAGTGGAAATACCTGTTCAGGAACTTCACCACCGGATGGTCGAGCGTATTCATCTCCTCCTTCTTATTCCGGGATGCGAACATCTTGGCTCCGCTGTACAGCAGGAACGCTCCGAACACCAGAAGTATCCAGTCGAAGCGGCTGATGAGCGCGGCTCCCGCGAAAATGAATATGAACCGCAGGACTATCGCCCCGAGAATGCCCCAGTTGAGCGCGTGCTGATATTCCTTCTTGTCAATGCCGAACGAGGCGAATATCATCATCATCACGAAGAGATTGTCCACTGAAAGCGTCTTCTCTATCAGATAGCCCGAGATATACGAGACCGTCATATATTGCCTGTACTGCTGCAGGCTCGCTTCGAAGTCGTCCGCATTCAGCGTAAGATGGGCCGCATAGCGCGACGCCACGGCTTCAAGATCCTGAAAGTTCCGGATTCCGTGCACCATGTCGCCGTGAAAATACAGGAAAGCGGCGAACGCAAACGCCAAAGCTATCCACACACACGTCCAAGTACCTGCTTCCCAGATGGGTACGACATGCGCCTTACGGTCGATGACCAGCATATCCAGCACAAGGATGGCTGCAATGAAGATCACGAAGCCGACCAGAAATATCACTTCCGTTGGAATTGTCATTGATTGAGTTATTTTCAGAGCGCAAATATGGACAATAATATCGGGATGACGGTGGGGCGGACTGTTAAATTTATGTTAAAATCAGAAGCCGCACGCGGAAGGCGCGGAGTCAATGCAGCTTCACCACGTCCGTTACCGTCACCACATCGCCATCCACACGGAACCGCACGTCGCATCCCATGAACGGCATCCCGTAGATTCTCTCCGGAGAGCTCTGATACTGAGGTACAGGTCGCTGCGCAAGAGTCTCCGTCAGGGCCTTAAGGACGGACGGCGCATTGTCCCCGCCGCATCCTTCCGCAAGGCTGACAAGACGTTCCTTGAGGGCGTCGGGGAATGCCACCTCCGCCTCACGCCACTGCTCATCGTCCACATATCCCGACCTCGCCCCGGGGTGGGAATCGGAATACCGCACATAGGGTTTTATGTCATATATGGGAGTCCCGTCCATAAGATCCGCCCCTCGCACCACTATGACAGGAGCGTCCGGCGATTCGAAGTCCAGTCTGTCCATCCTGACGGACGACAAGCCAAGCCCGTTCGGGCGGAACGGGGAACGGGACGCGAAGACTCCCACCGAACGGTTGCCGCCCAGCCTCGGAGGCCTCACCGTCATCCGGGGGCGTCCGGCATTTGCGGAGAATCCCCATATCAGCCACAGGAAATCAAATCCTTCAATCTCTTTCAGGACTTCCGCCCGTCTGAATTCGGGAGTCAGCACGATTCGCCCTTCGAGGTCTTCGGCCACGCCGCTCTGGCGCGGGATTCCGAATTTCGACGGAAACGGTGAACGGAAATATGCGACCGGACTTATCCGGATAGAGCTGTTGTCCATGGAATGTGGCTGTTTGCGGTTCTCTGCCGGGGAGCAAATTTATGGAATTATTTTGGTTATCTTTGCCACCCGAAAAATCAGACGGACATTTCAAAACAGCTTCTTAAGAAGCATTCAAATCAGCAGCCAGATGCACATCAGAATATCACCGGCACTCGCAGCGGCAGTCATAATCGCCTTGACGTCAATACCATCCTGTCACAGAAGGCCATCATCCTCACAATCTTCCCCCGCTCAGGCCGACACTGTCTATCCCCTGGGATTCTGCACGGACTCCTTTGACCTTGTGGAGGGCACTCTCAAGGGCGGAGAGATCTTCACAGGCCTGATGTCCCGTCTGGGAATGTCCCCGTCGGATGCGATGGCTCTGGTCTCGGCTTCCGCCCCGGTCTTCGACCCCCGGAAGATGCGTGCGGGCAACGGATGGCAGGCCTATTACAGCGCGGACTCCACAGGAAACACGCTGAGATATCTGGTGTACAACGAGGACAGGACGAATCTCACGGTCTTCCGCTGCACGGAGCCGTTTTCCGCCGCGAAAGTCACAAAGCCCGTGACGCATTCCGGGAAGTTCTCGGATGTCGTCATCAGTTCCTCCCTGTGGAATGACATGAGGGCCGCGGGGGCGCATCCGATGCTGATTGTCCATCTGGAAGACATCTACGGCTGGACCGTGGACTTCTTCTCGCTCCGGAAGGGAGACAGGTTCAGGGTCATCTATGACGAGGCCTCCTGCGACGGGGAGGTCATCGACATCGACACCATATATTTCGCCGTCTTTGACCGTGGAGACAAATCATACCCGGCCATAATGCTCGACCGGGGCGATGGCGGGAACCGGTATTGGAACGAGAAGGGAGAGAGCATGCGCAAGGCCTTCCTCAAGGCGCCGCTGCGATTCTCCCGCATAAGCTCCGGATTCTCCTACCACAGGAAGCATCCTGTCTCGGGAAAGGTCAAAGCCCACACCGGAGTGGACTATGCAGCACCCGCAGGCACGCCGGTGATGTCCATCGGAGACGGCACGGTGATCAGCCGGGGATGGAGCGGCGGGGGCGGCAACACCGTCAAGATACGTCACAACTCGGTATATACCACTGCCTATCTGCATCTGTCGAGATATGCGTCCTCACTCAAGGTCGGGGACAGGGTAAGTCAGGGCGATGTCATCGGCTACGTAGGCTCCACCGGAGTCTCCACCGGGCCGCATCTTGACTTCAGAGTGTGGAAGAACGGTACTCCGATAAATCCGCTCAAGATGGAGTCTCCGAGCGCGGAGCCGCTGCCGGAGGCTTTCCGCCCGGCTCTCGACTCCACATACAGGGCCTTGTGCGCCGAAATGTCACGTCTCACGGCCGCATCCGACTCGCTCAGAGCCATATCATCCCGTGACACTTTGCGGCAAAGCGCCGCCGAATGAGAAGCATCCATGACACCTGTATCGATCATATTCACCGCGCTCGCCTATTTCGCGGCGGTACTCATAATCTCCTGGTTCACAGGACGCAAAGCAGACAATGCCGGATTCTTCAGCGGCAACCGCAAGCAATCCTGGCCGGTGGTTGCGTTCGCGATGATAGGCTCCGCGATGTCCGGAGTCACTTTCGTGTCCGTCCCGGGAATGGTCGGAGTCTCCGGCTTCGGCTATATGCAGATGGCTCTCGGATTCATCGCCGGGCAGATAGTGATCGCATTTGTCCTCGTGCCGCTGTTCTACAGAATGAACCTTGTCTCCATCTATGAATATCTCAAGACGAGATTCGGCACGGCCACATACAGGACCGGAGCCTGGTTCTTCTTCATCTCCAAGATGCTGGGGGCGTCGGTGAAGCTGTATCTCATCTGCATCTCCCTGCAGCTGATGGTGTTCGATCCTCTCGGCCTGCCGTTCCATCTCAATGTGCTTGTCACAGTGGCCATCCTGCTCCTCTATACATTCCGGGGCGGAGTGAAGTCGGTGATCTGGATAGATTTCCTCAAGACAGGATGCATGACGGCATCCATAGTGCTCTGCACTGTCCTGATAAGCAAGGCTCTGGGCTTCACTTTCAGCGGAATGTGCCGCGCCGTGGCTGACAGCGGTATGGCACGGATCTTCTTTTTCGACGACCCGGATCACCCGCAGTTCTTCCTGAAGCAGTTCTTCGGCGGGATGTTCACTCTCATCGCGATGACCGGTCTGGATCAGGACATGATGCAGCGCTCGCTCTCATGCAGGAACTTCAGGGATTCCCAGAAGAATATCATCGTGAGTTCGCTTCTTCAGACCGTGGTCATCTTTCTGTTCCTCGTGCTGGGGGTTCTCCTCTATCTGTTTGCGGAACACGCCGGGGCGCCGCTTTCCGGGATAACTGGAGACAGGCTTTTCCCTGCCGTGGCCACAAGCGGGCAGCTGCCCTCCGCAGTGGGCGTCGTATTCATCATAGGGCTGGTGTCGTGTTCCTATGCGGCCGGAGGTTCGGCTCTCACCGCGCTCACCACTTCGTTCACTGTGGACATCCTCGGGACGGAGGGAAAGACAGATGCGCAGGTGAAGACCGCACGGCAGCGGGTCCACCTGCTGATGGCCGCGTGCATGGGACTGGTAATCATTGCATTCAATCTTCTGAACAACACGAGCGCCATCGACGCCGTATATAAGCTCGCGAGCTACACATACGGGCCCATTCTCGGAATGTTCGCATTCGGCATCCTCACCCGGCGGCGGGCGACGGACAGAAGCGTCCCTATAGCGGCCATCGCGGCCCCTGCCATCTGCCTTGTCCTCCAGATGAATTCGGAGAAATGGTTCGGCGGCTACCGCTTCAGCTATGAGCTGCTCATCATCAACGCCGCCCTCACCTTCCTCGGCATGCTCCTGACAAGCCGCAGGCAGCAAAAGGAGGCTAAAAAGTCCGACTGACTTTTTAGCCTCCCGCTTGAATATATAAGTCCAACTATTTCTATTTCTGTCTGCTCTTGTACCTCTGATAGAACTTGTCC
>CAVECU010000064.1:589-8226 GCA_963614015.1 uncultured Eubacteriales bacterium | reverse complement strand
GTATATAATTATGATAATTATTACATTTGTCATACAAGGCAAAGATTCGATTATGTCAGACAAAATTAAGTACGCAGGACTGAACCTTCCGGAATCGTTAGTAGAGGAACTCAAGGTGTGGAGAATGGCTTATGCAATGGCGTATGGACGCACGGTTTCTTATTCTGAGATGTTCAGGAAAATGCTTGATTCACTTCCAGACTATGATCCGTCTGTGGATGCGTCATTAAAGCGTCTTTTAGAAATAAACCCAGAACTGGCCAGCAAGATGAGCAAGTTTGTCAGCGGTCACACTAAAATGTCAAAGTGATGAAAAAGCAGAACAGCCCATATAGCGCATCATTCACAGCTGCAAGCATGATGTATAATGAGACACTTGTGGTCGTTCAAATGCTTATGAATGATGACTTGAATGAGGTGA
Organism: uncultured Eubacteriales bacterium; assembly: GCA_963614015.1. Lineage (GTDB taxonomy): Bacteria > Bacteroidota > Bacteroidia > Bacteroidales > UBA932 > Cryptobacteroides. The sequence goes on along the minus strand of CAVECU010000064.1, from coordinate 7,805 downwards.
AAAGAAAATTGAAAGAGAATGCTGAATACCTGAAGATTCAGTCTGTATCTGCCAGGGAACGCGTTATGGCGGAGCTGTCCAAGCGGTATAAAGCGATGCCGAAGGCTTTCTGGGTAGATTTTATGTCATTGCCCGAAGAGCAGCAAAGGCTGGCCTTGTTCTTTGTCCTGCTGAAAACATATAGATTGCTTTTTCATTTTCAGGTTGAGTTGGCACTCCCAAAATATAAATCTATTGACAGGACGATCAGCAGTAACGATGTGATTATGTGCTTGAATGAGATCGCATCGAAAGACGAGTTTGTCAATGGCTGGTCGGAGCAGACCCGAAAGAAAATATCCAGCACCTACATCACGATGTTGAAGCAGGCCGGTCTGATAGACAAGACAAACGGAGAGCTCAGGGTTCCGGCCCTTTCTGACGAGGAACTCGCCCGCTATGCGCAAAGTGGCGATGTCTGGTTTCTTCAGGCCTGCTTCCTCCCACAGTATAGGATAGAACAGATAAAGAGGATTGCGATATGATACCGATGACAGTAGAGCAGCTTTACGACAAGTTATGCAGCAAAAGCTTTCAGGACACTGAGAGCAACATATTCTACAACTTCTTTGTCTATCTCTATCAGGCGGATAAGGAATTCGAGATGCGCGAGCAGATTGACAGGATAAAGGAGAATATCAAGCGCCCGGTAAAAAATGTGGATGTCCTGACTCTTGACATATTCGAGGAATTCTGCAATTTCATGAACGCCCAGTCCTTCGGAAAGCACCCGTCATATCTGACATACATCTTGGATAAGGATCGCACTCAACCGGACGATGTTTCTAGGGCGCTGCAGCTCAAGGCGAACAGCGATGATTTCATGCTATACCTGCATAACAGGATTATGGAGCATGTAAACAAGATTGGTGACCAGTATATCCGCCCGTATGTCTTCATGTACGGACTTGGAAACATCTACCCGTACTTGAGGACAAGCAATCTGCTGAACAAGTATGAACCTTATAACAGGTCAGAAAGATACAAGATTATCCTCTTTTATCCTGGGGATCAGAGCGGTTCGTCCTTCAAACTTTTTGGGGATCTTGAAGATAACCACACATACAGAGCAATAGTGTTAATGAACGAATAACCATAGTTATGATACTCAGACAATTATATAAAAATGACATAACAAGGCCTCTTAATCCGGCCGTGTCCGTTACTGACAACAGCGAATCCACAGTGAAGGTGGAAATAGATGAATATGTCTTCACGGATGAAATCCTCAATGGCCTTTTCCATGTTCTTGAGGCTGTCCGCAGTAGAAAGGTCAGCCATTCAGGGATTTGGATCAATGGCTATTACGGCTCAGGTAAATCTCATTTCCTTAAGTATCTGAACTTCTGCCTGACTCCAGCGCACAGGGATCTTGCCTTGGAACGGATGCTGACAGCCGTCAAAAACGACTTCGACCCTTTGACACATCAGGACAGCAGACTTGAGCCGACTCTTGCTGATTTCACCGATCTTGTAGCATGGTTGAAAAAGGCAGAGATAGACACGGTCTTGTTCAACATCGGGGACAAGATAGGCGACGACACCAGCAACAAGACTACCTTTGCAAAGGCCATTTGGGAAGAATTCAACGGATTCCGAGGTTACCATAAATTCAGCATATCTATTGCACAGTATCTGGAGAAGCCTCTTCAGGACAAAGGTAAATATCAGGCTTTCAAGGATGCGCTCGCGGAAGACGGCTACGACTGGGACCGCGAAGCCGAGACGCTTGCCACTACGGAACTTGACTATGTCATGAAAAAGGCTTCCGAAGTCACGTCATTCTCGACTGATGTCATCAGGGAACACATCAAGAATAATACGCTTGATGCGACACCAGAGAAACTTAGCGAGGAACTGAAGCGGCATGTTGAAACAAAAGGGGACAATTACCGCCTTCTGTTCTTCATCGACGAGGTGAGTCAGTTCATAGGCTCCCGTCAGGAACTTCTCCTGCAGCTGCAGCAGATTGTCACGACAATAGCGAAAGACTGCAACAAAAAGGTCTGGGTAGGCTGTACGGCGCAGCAGGATCTCTCGGAGGTCCTCGACACATGCCGCATTACCGACACCTCTGACCAGTATGGGAAGATTCTCGGACGATTCGAGACTCGCGTAGCCCTGCAGGGAACCAATACGGAATACATCACACAGAAACGAATCCTTGACAAGGACGGGGACGGTGTGGCTGAGCTTGGAAAGCTTTACGATGCGAAGAGGAATGCCATCGAGTCACAGTTCGATCTTCCGACCGGATATCGCAGGTATGCGTCAAAAGAGGATTTCATAAACTATTATCCTTTTGTTCCGTATCAGTTCCAGCTGATCATGAATGTGTTTGATGCCTTCGTGGCATTGTCCTATGTCGATACGGAAGTCAAAGGAAATGAACGTTCCGTCTTGAAGATCACCCATAAGACGGCACAGGATCATAAGGATGACAACGTCGGGCAACTCATATCATTCGATATGATGTTCTCTTCAATGTTCGCAGCCGGTCTTAAGCACGACGGGCAGAGAGCCATCAAAAACGCCAACACCATCATATCTACATATGCGGACAGGGCTTTCGGACAGAGGGTTGTCAATCTTCTTTTTATGCTCTGCAACATAAGCGAGAAGGACAAGCTGCTATTCCCGGCGACATTGGACAACATCGTGACCCTCATGATGACAGAGATAGACCAGAGCAAATTGGAATTGCAGGAAAGAATCGGGAAAGTTCTGGATTATCTGGTTGAAAACAGCGTTGTCCGCATTCAGAGCAAAGAAGGCAAGGCGGACATTTACTGCTTCCTGACTGAAGAGGAGTCTGAAGTCAACAGACTTATAATGAGCCAAAGCCCTAACGCAAATACCGAGGTGAATGCCTTAAAGGGAATAATTACAAAATATATCCAGGTCAGCAACCGTGAGATGTTCAACGGGAATCCTCTGTCTGTCGGACTCGCAATCAATGGCCGGTTCGTCATGGGACAGTCAAATGCCAACATTATTGTTGAGTTCCAGACAGATGCCGCAGATACCAACCTGCAGACATTTGCTTTCCGCAATGACCCCAAGAAAATGGTCTATTTCCTTGTAAATGACTATCAGGCAAATTCTAAACTCAAGAATGATTTCTTCTGGTACTGTAAGGTTCAGGAGTATCTGAGCCAGTATGCGTCAAATTCCTCGGAGCAGAGGACCAAGACGAATGATGAGTTCCGTGCGAGAGCGGCCGAACTTCTGAATGGAAGCATATATCCTGACTTCTGCAAGATGCTGGATAATTGTCCGATTGTCATCGGACAAAGTGAGCTTGCGGCGGGGCTTATCGGCTCAAAGAAAGGAACCGAACGTTATAAGGCTGCATTTTGCGAGCATTGCAAGGGCGTATATCCTTTCTCTTCCTATGTCAGTGGTGCCAATATCCCGGCAACGGCAGATGCCCTGAAATCCAAAATTCTCAGACCAATCGAGCCCAATGAATATAATTCGCTCAATCTTCTGACAAATGCTGAGCAAGAAATTGAAAACCGGCTCAACAGACAGCCTGGCGACATGGTCCTTAGCGATCTTCTTGCCTGGTTTAATCAGGCTCCATACGGCTGGAATGAAATAGCGACCGCATATTATGTGAATGAGCTGGTCCGTCGTCACAACAGGGCGTTTGCCTATAAGGGTAACCCGAATGTGGACAAAAAGACATTGGCAGAGCAGATTCTCCGTGATCGTAACAGTTTCACTGTCACTTCTTCCCGCCAGATAAGCCAGCAGCTCGTACAGGACTTTACGAAGGCGTGGATGGAGATATTCAATGACTTCTCCAAATCGTATCCGCTCGACAGCTCGGAGCTGTTCAATGTGTGCCATAACGACCCAGACTCACCTATAGCTGCCATCCAGAAGAATTATTCGGAAGCTTCCGGAAAATTGAGGATGAATCATGCGAACTCGTTGGCTGACGAATTGGACAAAATGGTGTCCAAAGTCAGGGACGAATGGTTTGCGGAGCGTGACCCTGAGAGGTTCTTCAAGCTCGTTGTCTCTCAAAAGGATGAGAGCAAGGCTCTGATGGACAGGTGCAAGACAATCATGCAGTTCGAGCAAGGACCGCAAATGCAGGCATTCAGCAACTTCTATCAATATACCGAGACGAATCGGGATAACTTCAATTTCATCACGGATGAGGAGGGCGTGCGGTTCGTCAATGACCTGAACGGGATCTTTTCAGAGTCTGACCCCATCAACAATTTGCCTGTCTACAAGAAAAGGATCGACGCATTGAAAAGGAAACTCAGTGAGGTCAAAATGGCTCTTGAGGATAAAATCCGTTCAGTATATTCGGCTGTACTGGATGAGCTTGAAGAATATGCAAAGTCGGTAGGCGTCTCTTTCGACAAGTCCTCTTTCCAGAATATGATTGATGCGAAATGCGTCACGGACAACCTCTATGCCCTTAAAAGCAACGCCGAGATTGACTCATTCCGCAAGAACCAGCTGAAAGAGATTGACGCGAGGATACCTGCATCCGCAGGCGTATTGGAGGAACCCGGTGTGGAATATCCAAGACCAAAGAAAGTGAAGTATGTGACTCCGAAGGATATCTGCAAGGCGAAAAGGATTTCAAACATAGAGGAACTGAACGCTTATGTGGATACCATCAGAAAGAATCTGATAGCTGCCCTCGGAGACAATGATGAGATAAGAGTGTCATAATTTTAAGGAGACAGATTAATGAATACAGCGCCACTGAAAAGATTTGCGGTTCAGTCACGTAATGTGCTGAAACAAGGCGTGCTGAACAAGATATTGGAATTAGGGTTCGATCTTGACGGAAATGTGCACGAAGACGATCCTGTCAAGGTCCAGGGCGGAGCCGTGTTTATGGGGCAGTTGAAAGCCGACGAAGGGTTCTATGACGCGTGGATGGAACTTAAATCCAGAATTGCGGTTCACGGAATCAAGGAAGTCTGTGAAGAGGCCGCCTATACCTGGTTCAACAGGCTGGTGGCCATTCGCATAATGCAGAAGAACCACTTCATCGAGCCTGTGATGGAGTATGTAGATGCCGAGTCCAGAGTCCCGGTGATTGTGGCCCAGGCGAGGGCCGGAAGGCTCATGCTCAGTCTCAATGCTTGTGATGCGGAAAGGTTGAACAAATTGCTCGCTGATCCGACTCGTATAGAAGAACAGTTCAAACTGCTCATAGAGGCCTTCTGCGAGTTGAATCCTGTCATATATAACTGTTTCGGAGGCATTGACAAATACATTTCACTGCTTCTTCCCGACAATATATTGGCGAAAGGAGGGTTCGTGGATCTGCTTAACAGCACATCATATCTCACTGAAGAGGATTTCGCTCAGTCGGAACTGATAGGGTGGCTGTACCAGTTCTACATATCCGAGAAGAAGGACGAGGTGTTCGCAAGCAAGACAAAAGTGTCACAAGACGACATACCTGCCGCGACACAGATCTTCACGCCGAACTGGATAGTCAAGTATATGGTGCAGAACACCATCGGACGAATCTACCTGGACAACAATCCCGATTCCTCACTTGGAGATGTGATGAAGTACCTTGTGAAGTCTGATGAGAGGACCCAGGAGGAAGCGACCTTGAAAGTTGACGACATTACGGAATACAAACTGATAGATCCTGCCTGTGGTTCGGGACATATCCTGAACGAGGGGTTTGACCTGCTGTACGATATGTATATGGACGAGTTATACTCTCCGAGAGCGGCAGTCGAGACCATTTTCCGGAGGAATCTCATCGGCATCGACATCGACACACGTGCCAAGCAACTCTCGACTTTCTCCCTTTTGATGAAGGCGGCCCGAAAGGACAGGTCTTTCCTCGATGCCAAGGTTATGCCGAGGGTGTTCGACATGCCTGAGCCGTTCCATTGCCAAGGGAATTTCACGGATTTGCTTAAACAATTTTTCGCAGGCGGAAGCAGTAACGTCATAGCCGAGACGCAAAAGGCGTTTGAACTTCTGAGACAGGCGAAGAATCTAGGCTCCATAATGAAATTCGACATATCGGAACCCACAAGATATCTGATTGAGACCCGTACTGCTGAATGGGAAAGCAAGGAGTTTGCTCCAGAAGAAATCAGAAAGGCTCTTCCGTCAATGCGTCTTATTCTTGCTCTTACGGACAAATATACTTCCGTGGTGGCCAATCCACCATATATGGGGAGCGGGAATATGAATCCGGAGCTCAGCAAGTATGTGAATGACAACTATAAGGACGGGAAGGTGGACTTGTTTTCCGTGTTCATGCTGTTGTCCGAGAGCCTTCTTGTCGAGAACGGAAAGTACGGAATGATCAATATGCAGAGCTGGATGTTCCTTTCGTCCTTTGAGAAGTTGCGGGAACATATCATCAAGTCGCTTCACATTGTCAATATGCTGCATCTCGGCCCGCGCACATTTGATGAGCTGAGCGGCGAGGTCGTGCAGAACACGGCTTTTGTGATGGCAAAGCATTCTCCGGAAGGATTAGGCGGTGGCATCTATTATCGCCTTGTCGATGGGAAGAACTGCGCGGCGAAGCAGTCGATGTTTCTGGAGGGTGGCAATAGGTATTCTAATGTATCGCAACTGAACTTCGAGAAGATTCCGGGATGTCCGATCGGGTATTGGGTAAGTAATGCTATTGTTGCCTCATTTGATAATTTAAAAATGGATTATTATGCAAAACCTTCGAAAGGCATGATGCCAGGTAGTGAGTATCTAAAATTATTTTGGGAGGTTTCAGCAAATAAAATAGAAATAAATGTTAAGTCCCATGAGCAATCACTTAAATCTGACTTAAAATGGTATCCATATTTCAAAGGAGGAGCTTTTAGACGATGGTTTGGAAATAAAATATATGTCGTTGATTATTTACACGATGGAGAGAATGTGAAGCAAGGAGACAGAAATTCGTCTATTTATTTCAAAAACAACATAAATTGGTCTAAAATTGCATCTGGTTTATTTTCAGCACGTATTGGTGAAATTGGATCATTATATGATGATGCGGCATGTCAATGCTATGTATATAATGCAGGTAACTTTGAGTATATTTTAGGACTTCTCAATTCAAAATATGCACAAACTATACTTTGGTGCAAAAGTCAAACATTTAACTACGTACCAAGTGAAGTTGCTCAGATTCCAGTAAAATTTAATAATGATATAACTA
>CAVECU010000064.1:0-546 GCA_963614015.1 uncultured Eubacteriales bacterium | reverse complement strand
ATAACTATTATTAATACACTTGTTAAACATAATATCTCCATCTCCAAGCAAGATTGGGACGCCCACGAGACCTCCTGGGACTTCAGGGAGAATGAGATAGTAAGGCTATTCAGAGATAAAGGATGCCGCAGTGTGGAAGAGGCTGTGGGAGAGTATAAGAAATTCTGGACAGAGCAATTCGACAGGCTCCACGCCAACGAGGAAGAGCTCAACCGCCAGTTCATCGACATCTACGGCCTGCAGGACGAACTAACCCCCGATGTTCCTCTCGATGAAGTGACCATCCTGCAGCAAGGGGAGATAAGTATTGAGGAGGGATAATTATGGACATCAAAAAATACATAGGTGAAACCACGGAATATGACAAAAAACAGGAAGTTGAACACCGCAAGGTGAAAAGCTGGCTAAAGAGCGTAAGCGCCTTTGCCAATGGTGACGGCGGTTGTCTGCTTTTTGGTATAGCGGATGACGGCACTGTCGTCGGACTGGAAAATGCCAAGGACGATTCGGAATTCGTCAGCCAAAAGATAAAAGAGCGCATAGACC
>CAVECU010000063.1:3802-8234 GCA_963614015.1 uncultured Eubacteriales bacterium | reverse complement strand
GTCAGAACGAACAGCGTCACCAAACATACGGCCCTGATGGAGAAATCGTTGCTACATACAGCATTGCTTGTCGCCGCGGCGGCGGTGTGCTCTTGCAGCACGACCCGTGTTCTCTCCGACGGTGAATACCGCCTTGCCGGAGCAGGAATCGAGATCGCCGGCGATGGGAAGTGGACAGGCGGAAAGCTGGACACCTACCTCAAGCAGAAGCCGGACAACTCCATCCTGTTCGGATGGAACCCGCTTATGAGTGTATACAACTGGTCAGCCGGCCGCGACTCCACCTTTTTCGGCCGCCTGTTCAAGAAAATCGGGACTCCGCCAACCGTGTACAGCCGGGCTCTGACAGCATCATCAGTGGAGAATCTGTCCCGGCATCTGGAGTATCTCGGATATTACGGCTCCGCAGTGGACACTTCCGTGGTGCTTAAGCGCAGAAAAGCTAAAGTGACATATCTGGTGAGACCGGGGAAGAGATTCCCTGTCAGGGAGATAAACTATGTATTGCCCGACAGCGGCACATTCCGCGGGGACTTCCTCCGCGACAGCGCGAACATCCTCGTCAGGACAGGTGATTTTCTTGCGGAGTCGGCACTTGAGAGCGAAAGCCGGAGGTCCGCCGCAGCCATGAGGGAATGCGGATATTTCGGATTTTCGAGCAACTATTATTTCTTCCGTGCGGACACCCTGTCATATCCCGGCGAGGCCGTCCTCGAATACAGGATCAACGGATACACCAGAAACGAAAGCCCGAAAGATGCGCGGAGCCTGAAGAAATATCATTTCGGAAAGGTGACGATTTCATATCCGGAAGATTTCAAGATCCGGGAGAAGGTTCTCTGCGGACTGAACACGGTCCACCCGGGTGATCTGTACGGGGAATCTGTCGTGAACGCCTCATATTCAAGGCTTTCTTCGCTGAACGTATTGAGCGGGGTCAATGTCGATGTGCACCTGGGCGACGCGTCTGCAGTCGATGCCGACATACGTCTCACACCGTCACGGCTTCAGGGATTCAAGCTGGATATGGAAGCGTCCTCCAACTCGAGCGGACTTCTCGGGCTGTCGCCGGGGCTCTCCTACTATCACAAGAATATTTTCAGGGGAGGGGAACTGCTGAATCTCAACTTTATGGGCAATTTCCAGTTCAAGCCGCACAGCGACACCAGGTCCACGGAGTTCGGAGTCTCGGCCGGGATCAGATTCCCGCGTTTCCTGCTCATTCCGCCGGACAAGTTCAGAAATGCCGTCCCAAGCAGCGAAATAAAAGCTTCTTACAACTATCAGAACAGACCCGAATACAAGAGGAACATCATCTCCACCTCATTCGGATATTCCGGGAGCCACGGCAGACTGTACTACCAGTTTTACCCTCTCCAGCTCAACATAGTGCGGCTGTTCAACATAGATCCGTCCTTCTATTCCTCCCTCGAGGGCAATCCGTTCATGCGCAACGCCTACCAGGACCACTTCGACCTGGGAATGGGAGGGACATTGTACTATACGACCAATGCCGATGTCACGCCGCGCACTACATATCACTACTACCGTCTTCAGGCCAGCGTAGCCGGCAATGTGCTCAGTCTGCTCAAGCCGATGATGGACAAAGACGCATCCGGAGCCGGAATGATCTGGAACACACCTTATTCCCAATATGTGAGAGGGGAGTTCTCGACCGGCCGGACATGGGTGTTCGGAAAAAATGACAGACAGGCCGTCGCGACAAGATTTCTCGTGGGAGCCGGAGCGGCATACGGCAATTCGAAGGCGCTTCCGTTCGAGCAGCATTTCTACAGCGGCGGCGCAAGCAGTCTCCGAGGCTGGCAGGCGAGAAGCGTGGGCCCGGGCATCTCGGCCAAAGACACCACCTTCGTGATCCCGAACCAGACGGGCGACATGAAGATAGAAGCCAATATCGAATACCGCTTCGGAGTGTTCTGGAAATTCGACGGGGCCGTGTTTGTCGATGCAGGAAACGTGTGGACTCTCCACAACACCGACACTGACAGCAAGCAGCTGGGCAAATTCACCGCTTCCAACTTCATCGAAGGCATCGCCGTCGACTGGGGACTGGGTCTGAGGCTCGACCTCAATTTCATTCTCGTCAGAGTGGATGCCGGAATGATCATCCGCGATCCGTCAGAGGCGTCAGGCTCCAGATGGAGAGCCCCGGACAAATGGCTCCGTCACGATGGATACTCCGTGCATTTCGGAGTGGGCTATCCTTTCTGATCGCCTTTATTATCTTCCTTATTGTCTGCGGCATAGTACTTCGGCCAGCAGGAGAGAAGATAGGATTTGAGACCGTCCTCGTGCCTGTTCCCGCACGGATGATAGAATACCGTTCCGGAAAGTGAGTCGGGCATGAATTCCAGATCAGTGAAATGTCCCGGATAGTCGTGTGCATATTTGTACCCGTCGGCATATCCGAGTTCCGCCATGAGAGATGTCGGAGCATTCCTCAGATACAGAGGCACTTGAGCCGTCCTTGTCTGCCGGGCCATCGCCATGGCGGTGTTGATGGCCATATACGCCGAATTGCTCTTGGGCGAAGAAGCCAGATATATGGCAGTCTCGGCAAGAGGGATACGCCCTTCAGGCATACCTATGGAGGCCACCGTCTGGAAGCAGGCATTCGCAAGCAGCAGGGCGTTGGGGTTGGCAAGGCCGACATCCTCCGATGCCGATATGCACAGCCTCCGCGCTATGAACAGAGGATCTTCACCTCCGTCCAGCATTCTGGCCAGATAATAGATCGCGGCATTGGGGTCGGACCCGCGTATGCTCTTGATGAATGCGGATATGATATCATAGTGGTACTCACCGTCTCTGTCATATCCCGCCGTACCCGAATGCAGGCAGCTTTCCACCGTCTTGTTGTCTATGGACACAGGGGAGTCCGCCGTGTCCGCCACCATTTCCAGAATATTGAGCAGCTTCCTGGCATCCCCTCCGGAATAGCGGAACAGAGCCCCCGTCTCGGCGACGGTGATGTCCTTGTGCCTGAGGATCTGATCCTCCTTCAGCGCCCTCTCCAGAAGCCTCTGGAGATCGGAGACTTCCAGAGGCTTCAGGACAAAGACCTGACACCTGGAAAGCAGAGGATTGATGACCTCGAATGACGGATTCTCCGTAGTCGCTCCTATCAGCACCACCGTGCCGTCTTCCACGGCTCCGAGCAGCGCATCCTGCTGAGCCTTGTTGAATCTGTGGATTTCATCTATGAAGAGAACCGGGGCCCCTTTGCCGCCGAACACCGAGTCGCGTTCGCTTCTTGCCAGATCTATGACCTCCCGCACATCCTTCACTCCGGCGCTTACCGCTGACAGGGTATGGAAGCTCCTGTCGGCGGTGTTCGCCACAATCCTTGCGAGCGAGGTCTTGCCCACGCCCGGAGGGCCCCATAGGATGAACGAGGTGAGATTGCCGCCAGTCAGCATCTTCCTGAGAAGGCATCCCTCGCCGAGCAGATGCTTCTGACCGACATATTCATCCAGATTTCTCGGCCTCATCCTTTCCGGAAGCGGCGGAAGCATCATATTGGGATTGTATCCGGTATCGGCACTCATATTATTGACAATCAGACGTTAAAACAAATCAGTTAACCGGTATAACAAATTTGTTATACCGAGCATGCGGCACCAATGGAGGTCCACCTTCGGATCCGCGCCCGGCCATCGCCGCAGACGCCTCTGCAAAAATAGCAGAAACAGGATTTTCGGCAATAGAATCCGCAAAAAATGATTATTTTTGTAAGATTGAATCACATCGTCATGATAAACAAGAAGACAAAGATAATATGCACCGTCGCGGACAACAGGTGCGATGCGGAGTTCATAAGGAACCTGTATGAGAACGGGATGAATGTCGTGCGCATCAATTCGGCGCACGCGTCGCTTGAAGGCGCTCAGAAGGTGGTGGACAATGTGCGGAAAGTATCCGACAAGATAGGCATCCTCATCGATACCAAAGGCCCCGAGGTCCGGCTGACGGGCATGACCAATTCGCCCGGCTACGTGGCCAACATCGGCGAGATTATCGAGATTCACGATGACCCGGAAGGACTCGGCCGCAAAGGACATCTGTACACTACATATCCGCATCTGTCCGCCGATGTGCCGACCGGCTCGGACATCATGATCGATGATGGAGCCGTGGACCTCTCGGTAATAGACAAGAAAGAGGGGACTCTCGTCTGCAAAGTCATGAACGAAGGCATCATCAAGGGACACAAGAGCGTGAATGTCCCGTCGGTCCACATAAATCTGCCCGCATTGACGGAAAAGGACAAGACGTTCATAAATTGGGCGGTGGATGCGGACATCGATTTCGTGGCGCATTCTTTTGTGCGCAGCGGCAAGGATCTGAAGGAAATCCAGGACATACTTGACAGCCGGGGCAGCCATCTGAAAATCATCGCAAAAATCGAGAA
>CAVECU010000063.1:0-3792 GCA_963614015.1 uncultured Eubacteriales bacterium | reverse complement strand
GAAGGCCATCGACAATCTGGACGAGATATTGTCCGGCTGCTATGGCGTGATGGTCGCCAGGGGAGATCTCGGAGTGGAGATTCCGGCCGAGAAAATCCCGCTGGTGCAGAGAGAGATAGTGAAGGCCTGCCGCAAGAGGAAAAAGCCTGTCATCATCGCCACGCAGATGCTGCAGAGCATGATAGAGAACCCGCGCCCGACAAGGGCTGAAGTGACGGACGTCGCCAATGCCGTGTTCCAGAGCGCCGACGCCATCATGCTGAGCGGAGAGAGCGCATTCGGCAAATATCCGGTGGAGGCCGTACAGACCATGACGAAGATCGCCACGGAGACTGAGACGACAATCGATGTGGATCTGGATCTGGACATGAGGAAGACCACGAAACCTGTCGCCGTAGTGCTCGCCCAGTCGCTGGTGGCCACGACTCTGGAACTTCCGGTGAAAGCGCTGATCTTCGACACCTATACCGGAAGGGTGGGCCGGTACCTTTCCACTTTCCGGCCCAAGGTACCTCTCTACGCGATGTGCTACAATGACTATACGATGCGGGAGCTTGCCCTCGTGTTCGGCGTCACGGCCTATCCGTTCGAGAAAGTACTCGACAAGGAGGAATTCTCGAAGAAATCCGTTGAAATCCTGATGCGTAAAGGGCTGCTCCACAGTGGAGACCTTGTCGGCTTCGTGGGCGGAATCTTCGGAGCCCAGCTCGGGGCCACTTATATGGAACTCAAATATATCTGACGCTGACGTTGAATCTCCGCCCGGCCATATTGCTTGCGGCCATATGCCTTGTCCTTCTTTGTCCGACATCCGGATACGGGCAGAGAACGGGAATAGGGATATTGTCATCGGTGAGATCCGCCGGACTCCGCGCGGACTTCGCAGGCGGGGGAGAGGAAAAGACCGGCTCGGCCTTCAGGGTCTATGTAGATCTCTATAAAGTGTTGAACGGCAGATATATCACTCCCGGACTGAAAGCCGACTACCACTGCCTGTTCAGCCTGTCGGAACATATCCTGCGGGACGGCACCGTGCTTGACCTCAGGACAGGTCCGGGTGTGGCCGCAGGGCTGGTCAGGGACAGAGACAAAGACCGGGGGTACCTCATAGGCCTTTCCGGGATGGCGTCCGCCCGGATGCGTTTCGGGGACTTGAGCATAGAGGTCGGGGTTTCGGCGATTCTGGGATGCCACATACATCCGGACAGGAGCGACGACGTGACTCTGACTCTGTACGCCAACGGCCTTTCCGGGGCGCTTCTGCCCGAAGTCACAATTACATACGGTTTCTGACACGTGCGCAAATCCGTCATCATATCGGTTCTGTTCGCCGCTTCCGCAGCGGCCTTGCCGCAGGGAGTTCTTCTCGGCAGGGAGCACAGTAAGATTCCGGGGCTGGAATACGGGGTGGAATGGGGCCTGCAGATGCCAGTGGTGACGAAGCTGGACTGCAGTTTCCTCACTTCGGACCGATACCGTGTCATGCTGGACGAGATCAATGTGGGCAACCATGTCAACGGGATGATTTCCGCCTTTGCCGGATACAATGCGCTTAAGTGCATAAATACTTATATTTCAGTTGGTTATGCAGGACTGACAAAAGACGAGAGGGGAGTGTTCACCTCTCTGCGTGGCACATACTGCATATCTTCGCCAGGAGGCGGAGACGCCGGAAGCCGGGTGTTCGCCGAAGGAGGCATATTCAAAAGGAAAGGACACCGGATGTCAGTCCTGGTCAAGGCGGGATACGGATACAGAGCCGCACTCAGCCGGAGCCTTGCTCTTGACATCCGCTGCGGCGTGATGTCAAGCCGCTCACATCCCGATATTTATGACGTATATTCCAGATGTACGGTTTCAAGGGAGAATATGAAGAGTCTGCGCAATGTCAACATAGGGCCGTTCCTGACACTTGCCGTGACTTTTTTTTAGTATTTTTGTGGTCTGATAGCAGAAGGACTTCTGTTACACAATTTATATTATGTTAAGTTGAAATGATCTTAAAGTTCCTTTCCCTACTTGGGGCCGTCGGGATGTTCCTTTACGGGCTCTGCCTCCTGCGAAACGGCATTCTCAAGCTCACCGGCGAAAAGCTCAGGAAAATCCTGCCTTGGATGCAGAAGAATCCTTTGAACAGCATTCTGTCGGGCATAGGAATCACCGGCATATCCGCATCTTCCAGCACCGCCACCGTGATGGTCGTCAGTTTTGTCAATGCAGGAGCGATCACACTCGCCAAAGCCATACTTGCGATAATGGGTGCGAATATCGGAGCCTCGCTCACCGCCTGGGTCATCGCAGTGATAGGCTTCTGCACGGAAGAGGCTCTGTTCACATACCCTCTCATCGCGCTCGGATTCCTTCTGCTCATGATGAAGGGACAGCGGAAGAAGGTCACCGGCGAATCCATCATAGGATTTGCGCTTATATTCTTGGGACTCAGCTGCTTGCTCAGTGCATTCCCTATTGCTGCCGACTATCCGCAAGGAAGCTCCGCATTTGCCGGAATGTCTTCTGACGGCTTTCTGTCCATTATTCTCTTCATGGCCATAGGATGCGCGCTGGCTTCCCTGCTGCAGTCCACTTGCGCCGTCACAATCACAATGGTAATGCTCGTCACCGGATGGATCGGATTCGACATGGCTGCGGCGATGGTGCTCGGAGAGAATATCGGCACTACCCTGACGGCCAATCTGGCGGCATCCGGAGCCAGCGTCCAGGCAAGGCGCGCCGCTCTCATACACACCCTGTTCAATGTGACAGGAGCAGTGCTGGCGCTGATTTTCTTCCGGCCTCTCCTGAATCTTTCCGGAGATGTCGTGACGATGTTCTCGCTTCCTGATCCGTGTACGGCGGCTGAGGGAGAAAGCGCCGCGCTTGCCGGAGTGTTCGGGATCGCGACATTCCACACATTTTTCAATCTGTTCAACACCTGTCTTCTGGCATGGTTCACCAAGCCTATGGAGAAGCTTGTCACCGGGCTTGTATCCGATACCGGCGTGAGCGGAGATGACGATGGCTTGAATCTCAAATACATATCAGCCAGACACCTCGGCACCGCCGCCATATCCATTTCTCTCGCCTACAAGGAGGTCGCCCATTTCGGGCAGAGGATGCACGAAGGCTTCCAGTTGATAATCAACGCAGTGAACGAAGGAGACCCCGACAAGTTCGAAGAATGCAGAAGCGGGCTTGTCCAGCTGGAAGAGCTCTCGGACAAGATGGAATACAAGATCGCCGACTTCCTCGGCGAAGTCACTACGGAGTCCATAAGCGAGGACGAAGCCGCTCAGATAAAGGTGCTTTACAGGATCATCGGAGAGCTTGAGAGTCTCGGCGACAGCGGCGAGAACATCAGCAGGATTCTGGAGAGGGAGCGGATCCACAACAGGGCGCTGGACAAGGATTCCATTGACAAGATAAACATAATGCTCGGCACCGTGGACAAGGCGTACGGCGTGATGGAGGACAACCTCCGTCTGGCCGCAGAGGGCGATGTGACTGACATTTCCAACGCCTATAAAGCCGAAGATGTCATCAACGACACCCGCGACCGTCTCCGCAACGACGGCATCGGCAGGATCGAGCACCACACGGGCAACTATCAGTCGCTCAACTATTTCCTTGACATTATCGCAGAGCTTGAAGCTATGGGTGATTTCATGATCAACATATCGCAGGCTCTGGTGAAAAAATATCAGAATGAGAAATAAGAACAAGACGGAACTCATTCTCCGGGATGTCCCGATAGAATCCGTGGCGGCGGAAGGCAAATCCATCGCACATATCGAC
>CAVECU010000062.1:6146-8303 GCA_963614015.1 uncultured Eubacteriales bacterium | reverse complement strand
CCTCTCTTTTCTTACACGGCCTTTCCGGCCATTTTCATCTTTGTCATCGGTCACGCAGCCACCGCTACGCTCCCTCTTCCAAAGCCGAAACTGCCTCGAAAATTCCGCATAATAAAATTCGGGAACCATTTCAAAACAGCTTCTTATTTTTGCGCCGGCCGTTTCTTCTTCATCCGGCATCGCAATATAGCGTCCCTCCGGGCCATGCAAAACGAAAAGTGACTTTTCTTTTCCGAAAAGCCACTTTTTTTATGTTTCAGATATTTTCCGTGTCCGCGATATGTCCGCTATATTATCAGGAGCGCATCGCCGTAGGGGCCGAATTTGTAGCCTTGCGCCAGGGCGGTCTCATAGGCTCCCTTGACAAGGTCATATCCTCCGAAAGCCGACACGGCCATCAGCATCGTGGAGCCCGGGAGATGGAAATTGGAGACTATCGCATCCGGAACGGCGAATCTGTACGGCGGGAAAATGAATTTGTTGGTCCATCCGTCGTATGCCTGCACTTCATCGTCCGTGGTGACATAGGTCTCAAGCCCTCTCATGACGGTCACGCCCACGGCCAGGATCTTGTGCCCTTCACGCTTTGTCTTGTTGATGAGAGCGGCGCTTTCACCGGAGATTATCAGTCTCTCGGAGTCCATCTTGTGCTTGGAAAGGTCCTCGACATCCACCTTGCGGAAATAGCCTATGCCCATGTGTTCGGTGATGAAAGCCTTGTTGATGTCCTTGAGGATCATCATATTGAACAGCTCGCGGCTGAAGTGGAGACCTGCGGCCGGAGCGGAGACCGCGCCTTCGTTGGCCGCATAGATGGTCTGAAAATTGACCCTGTCTTCCGGTACGGTCTTCTCTCTCACCCATTTCGGAACGGGGATCTCTCCCAGACTGAAGAGCGTATGCTTGAACTCCTCGTAAGGCCCGTCATAGAGGAATCTCAACGTCCTGCCTCTTGACGTGGTGTTGTCGATGACTTCCGCCACCAGACTGTCATCTCCGAAATAGAGTTTGTTGCCGATGCGGATCTTCCTTGCCGGCTCCACGATCACATCCCACAGGCGCTGCTCCTTGTTGAGCTCGCGCAGCAGGAACACTTCGATGTCCGCTCCGGTCTTCTCTTTCTTGCCGAGAAGCCTTGCCGGGAAGACCTTGGTGTCATTCAGGACGAAAGTGTCGCCTTTCTCGAAGTAGTCAACTATATCCTTGAAAATCTTGTGTTCTATCTCGCCGGTATCCTTGTGCAGGACCATCATTTTGCTCTCGTCTCTCCATCTGCCTGTAGGCTCGTGGGCTATGTCGTTGCGGAGCGAGATCGGGAATTGGAATTGTGAAAGTTTCATATCTTCAGCATATACTGATATATATACGGGAAAAAATCAATTTTGTTTCACCGCTGCCGCGATTCTACACGCCGGCTTCGACAAACACCTCCTTGATGGACGGATAGGTGTCCTTGAGAAACGGCGGCAGACTCGACTTTGCGACCCATGCCGCTTTCATAATGTCCTCTTCCGTCTGGGGAGTGAGATCCACCGGGGCCGTGTAAGACATTCTGAACCACCATGTGTGCTTCAGATGCCAGAGGCCGTCCCTTCTGTAGCAATGATCCGTTATGCAGACAAGTTCCCCGAGTTCAAGTTCATCCACGCCAGTCTCCTCCCTGACTTCGCGGAGCGCGGTGACTGAGATGTCTTCGCCGGCTTCCTGATGGCCCTTCGGCAGATCCCACAGACCATTTCTGCGTATCAGCAGGAAATCGCCGCGCCGGTTGCTTACAAGTCCGCCTGCGGCATTGACCTCCCGGAATTCTCCGCATACCGCACGGTAAGTGTCGTCCGGCGCATCGGACGGAATATAGATCCTCTCCAGCGACGGACTGCTCTCGAAAAGGCTGACAGTTCCGCTTATGCCGGAAATGTCGCCTGTGTGGAGCTCTATGGCGTTGGGATCTTCCAGCGCGGCCATCCCAGGCCGGCAGATCACGATGCTCCGCTTGTCGAAATAGATTCTGTGTACCGCGTTGTCCGTCATTTCTGTTTTCCGTTCAAGAAATCGAGACGAGCCTTGGCCGACAGCCTTGTAGCTTCGTCTTCAGCATATTGCACCAGAAGCGGAAGATATTTCTTCTCGGACTTCAGATTTTTCGTGGTCCTGGCC
>CAVECU010000062.1:5579-6136 GCA_963614015.1 uncultured Eubacteriales bacterium | reverse complement strand
GTCCTGGCCATCAGCACAAGATTTCTGATGGCGGTGAGATCGTCTTTCTTCAGTTTCAGCACCTTGGTGTAGTACTTGCCGGCCGTCTTGCAGTCGTGTTTCGCCACGAAATAGTATGAGCCTATGTTGTCGAGGAACAGAACGTTGTCACTCTGATAGGCGAGCATTCTCTCGGACAGCGACTTGAAGGCTTCGAAAGATTCGGGGGTGGCGTATTTGAAGAAAATGAAGCAGTATTCCTGGATTGCGGCGCAGAAGAACTCGTCGTCCGCTTTCTTCTGACCCGGATATACCCATGCGGGGTGGCGGGTCCAGTGATAATCGACAAGCGATTTCAAGTCGGACAGAGCCATGTCCGGGCTGCCTTTCTCGTAGCCGGCGAGTGAAGAAACTTTCAGGAAGCGGTAGTCAAGCCTGTCCGGATGGAGCTGTATGGCTTTCTCGATGGCTCTCTGCGCTTTGCCGAACAATTCGTCATCATAGACGGTCTCCTCGAAATAACGGACATCCCTGCCGGCGCTGTCTTTGAGTGTCAGGACAGGCTTCGCCCCGAGAAA
>CAVECU010000062.1:0-5566 GCA_963614015.1 uncultured Eubacteriales bacterium | reverse complement strand
CAACCAGCGAGGTGGTCATGGATTTGGCGAGATAAAATGAAAATTTGCCTGTCAGCATATCCGGGTCTTCCGGGTAGGCCGCCTCCCAGTTGTCGAGCAGAGTTTCTATCCCGACTCCCGCAGGCCCGAGCTTGGAGACGAGCAGGTTGTATCGTGTCTGGAAGTCCTTGGCTGACGGTGTCTGCGCGGCCGCTGTCAGGACGGCGAGCACCGCCGCGGCCAGTGATGTCAGTAATCTGTGCATGTCACTACTGTTTCTGAATAATATCCATTCTTATCCTTCTGTGCGGAGGAAGCAGGCTGTTGCACCTGTTGCCGAGATTCTTCACGAATCCGAGGGCGCAACCGCCGTATGTGAGCAGGACGAAGCCTTTCTCCGCCTGCGGCAATGTCAATGTGTCCCTGTGCAGAAATGCCAGAGCCTGTTCCCGGCTCAGCTCCACACTCGGAAATGCCTTGTGCTCAAGCATCAGACTGAGCGCCAAGTCAGCATCCGGGATGATGTCGTGTCCCTTGATCTGTCCTGCGGCGCATCCACAGCGCAGCGGGTGCAGCGGCTTCAGGTCCCGGATGAGCGGTGCGATGCCTGCCGGGAGCGCTATGACGAGATCGCCTTTGACGGCGAATTCCACCGGCCGGTCGAAATATCCCCGGAAAGCCTCCGCCGCCTTTGCGGCAGCATCCGGTCCCGACGGCCTGCCTCTGCGGGGCTTGAACCCCTCGTCCCGGGAGTCCGCCTCCGGTCCGGCTCCTCTCTTCCGCAGGGCTGCGCAGTATTGACCCTCGCCCTTCACCAGCCCGGGGACAAGGACTGATCCGTATTCCGTGTGCAGAACTCCCGGGAAATCCGTGCCGAAGTCCATCGGCTCCGCTCCCAGAGTGTCAATCGCCCAGGCGATGTTGAGGTCGTTTTCGTACCGGTTGAATGTGCAGGTGGAATAGACGAGCACGCCTCCCGGAGCGAGCGCCGGCCATATGTCCGCGAGGATCCGCTTCTGTCTGGCTGCGCAGAGGGAGACATTTTCCGGAGACCATTGCTGCGCCGCGTCGTCGTCTTTGCGGAACATCCCCTCCCCGGAGCACGGCACATCGGCCACGATGATGTCGAAAAATCCGGGCAGAGCCTTGAAGTCAGCCGGATCGGCCGAGGTCACCGCCACCGAAGGATCTCCCCACGTGCTGACATTGTCCGCCAGGACGGCCGCCCTCTGCTTCATCACTTCGTTGGATACAAGCAGAAATCCGTCTCCGCACTCTTCCCGGAGCGATGCCGCCAAGTCGGTTGTCTTGCCTCCCGGAGCCGCGCACAGGTCCAGCACCTTGAGCGGGGACTTCCGCTCCGGATTGACCGGCAGCAGCCGCTGTAGGACGCATCTGAAGATATGGCCCGGAAACATTGCCGAAGAATCCTGCACATAATATGCTCCTGCGTGCAGGAGCGGATCCAGAGTGAAGGCAGGCCTTCCGCCGAGCAGAAATCCGTACCGGCTCCAGGGGACGGGCACGGCTTCGATGCCGAAGACGGAGGCCGCCGCATCCGGGGACGTCACTCCGCATTTGGACGGGTTGAACCTCACGGCGACCGACGGGGGAAGACGCAAAGCCGCCAGAACTTTGGCGGCTTTGTCCTCTCCGACGGCTTCCGCAAGGTATCCGGCGAACCTGTTGTCTGGAGTCATCAGCGGCCGAATGTCGTTTTGTCGAATCCTTCCGGGAACATTGACGGATCGATGCCCTCCGGCATCTTTCCCTCGGCAAGGTCGGCGACAGAGTCCACCACCTTGTCTATGGCATCCCGGATTTTAGACCCGATCATGATTTTCATCAAGTAGTTGAGGTCCGCATCTATGTTGATGTGGAAATCGGTGCTGTCCGGATCTCCGCCCGCAGCATCGAAACATATTTCGACGGTGAACTTGAACGGCGCTCCGTCATCCTTGTAGATGATCTTCGAATAGGGAATCCTCTCTTCGATGCGCGCGCCTATTCTGAAACCTTGTACGCTGGCACTGATCGAGTCGTAATCTGCGGTGATTCCGGCTTTCTTGTCCTGCGGAAGCATATTCACGAAATTGCGCATGTCGGCGAAAGGCATATACAGCATGTACGGCGCCTTCGCCACTGTCCTATGTTTGCTGTTGATGGTCATGTTGTCGGAGTTTGTTCTGTTCTGTCTTGACTTGTCCGGCGGCGGACGCTATCTGCCCCATTCCGACGGATTCTTCCGCCATTCGTGCAGGACATCCTTGGCCTCTGGAGAGATATATCCCTGATCTACGGCTTCTTCCACCAGAGCGCTGTAGGATGACAACGTGTCGAGAGCTACGCCTTCTTCGGCAAATCTCCCGGCCGCGATGTCGAATCCGTATGTGAATATGGCCACCATTCCGAGGACATCGGCTCCCGCGTCCCTGAGGGCCTGCACTGCCGAAAGGCTGCTCATTCCAGTGGAGATGAGGTCTTCGATCACCACAACTTTGCTTCCGGGAGCAAGTTCACCCTCGATCCGGGAGCCTGTGCCGTGGTCTTTCGGCTTCGGCCTCACATATACGAACGGCTTGCCCATCCGGTCTGCGGCGAGGACTCCGTGAGCGATGGCTCCGGTGGCGACTCCCGCCACGATTTCGGCCTGCGGATATAGCTGCATGGCCTTGTCCGCAAGCCATCCGGCCACTTCCGCTCTCAGGGAGGGGTGTGAGAGGATTCTGCGGTTGTCACAGTATATCGGTGAATGCCAGCCTGATGCCCATGTGAAAGGTTCGTCAGGCCGCAGCAGTACGGCGTGAATGTCGAGCAGCGACTTCGCCAATGTCTTGTCTATTCTGATGTCAGTCATATCTGTAGTCCGTAATTCGTAATCTGTTTGAATCCGTCCCGGAAATCCTTCCGACCGCCTTTGCAGCGCGGTCTCCGCACTCTTCCCGGTCTGCCGCCCGCCGGGCGGAACACTCTTGCAAAAGTACAGAAAAAGATTCTTAATTTTGCGATGATTTTTCAAAGGAAGTCGCTTTGGAATGAATGCTTCTCGATTCATAGCCGGGAAACTGCGTTTTCAAGGGAAAGCGGCGGTGGTCATCATCGCCGTCGCCGTCTTCGTCATCATCATCTCATCCGCAGTGTCGGCCGGATTCCGCCGTGAGTTGAGGGACGGGATAGCCTCCGTGTCCGGTGACATTCAGCTGACGTCCCCCGATCTCAACTATGTCGGGGAACAGAATCCCATCCGCCGCAACCCAGGGTATCTGGAGCAGATAAGATCCATCGAAGGAGTCAGGAATATTGTCCCTGCGGTATATCGGGCCGGCATCGTGAAGGCGGGGGAGAATATTCACGGGGTGATTTTCAAGGGCGTTCCCGCGGGAGGCGATTCGCTGACGGTATCCGTTCCCGTGAGACTGTCGAAGCTCCTCGGAGTGGCTCCGGGGGACAAGCTGCCCGCCTACTTCATAGGAGAGAAAGTGAAGGTCAGGAACTTCACCATAGCCTCCACTTACGAAGATGTGCTCGGAAGCGATGACGCGATGGTCGTCTTTGCCGGGCTCTCTGACATGCAGCGTCTCAACGGATGGGGAGAAGACGATGTCTCCGCCATAGAGATCATACTGGAAGACAAATGGAGATCTGCCGCGAGGCTGACCGGAATGTCCGCTGAAGTGTCGGCCCGGATACTCTTCGGAACTCCGGAAGATGAGGATACGCCGGTGGCCGTCACGGCTCTCCGGAAATATCCCCAGATATTTTCCTGGCTGGAGCTGATCGATTTCAATGTCCTGTTCGTGCTGTCCCTGATGACCGTGGTCGCCGGATTCAATATGGTTTCCGCGCTGCTGATACTGCTGTTCCGCAAGATTTCACTCATAGGGACGCTCAAGTCCATGGGAATGAGGGACGGAGCCATCGCCTCGATGTTCCTCAGAGTGGCTTCGTCGGCGGTGATCAAGGGAATGTTGTGGGGGAATGCCGCCGCGCTTCTGCTGTGCCTCGTCCAGGGGACGACACGTTTCCTGAAGCTCAATCCGGAAAACTATTTCGTCTCGTTTGTCCCTGTGCAGGTCAATGTGCTTCAAGTGCTTGCCGTGGACTGCCTGTCGTATCTCGCGATAATGCTTCTGCTCCTGCCGCCGTGTCTTTTCGTGTCGAATATCGATCCGGCGAAGACTGTCCGGGCGCAATAGCCCTGAAAGCGTCGTACAGGGCGAGAATGTTTTCCACATAGCGGATCGTTTCCCTTCCGTTGAACTTGCCGAGTTTCACAGTGTCGGAATCAAGTATGGCGTCTTCCCGCATATCCGGGATTATGGCTGCGATGTCATTCCATTCCGTGTGCGGGGCCCCGATGGATGCCGCATAGCTGATGCAGTCCCTGATCCGGCCCTCGCCGGCGTTGTAGGCGGCGATAGTGAACTTCAGCAGCTCGTCCCGGTTTTCCGCATCCGCCGCGAATATCCTGCGGAGCCGTTTCAGATGCAGGATTCCTGTGCTTATGCTTACTTCCGGATTGAGCAGGTCATCGGCTTTGTAGGCGCCGGCGGTGTTCGGCATCAGCTGCATCAGGCCTGTCGCTCCGCGGTGGGAGGAGGCTTCTATTCTGAATCGTGATTCCTGCCACACCAGAGCCGTGAGCATCAGAGGGTCCCAGTCTATTTCGGCGGAATGCCGCCCGATGAGATCGTCATAGGGACTCAGAACGGAATATTTCCGGCCGCTGCGCACTCTGGAAAACGGCTCGTATGACGGGGTGAATCTTTCTGCGGTCTTCTTGTGCTCGGGGGAAAGGAAAAATCGTGACAGCCACAGATTTATCTCCTTGTGCCCGGACTGCGCCTTCTCCCCCGTGACCCAGGCGGAGCTGTCGGCGAGCGGTATGGACACGAGCAATCCGTCGGCACTTACCAGCGAATCGGAGTAGGGGAGGACCACGATGTCCACCGTCCCGTCCACAAGCGAATCAAGATATTCCCTGCCGCCGAGGAATATGTCCGGGTCCGCTCCCATCTGAGCGGCGAACAGTTGCAGCATCTCGTAGTTGTATCCGACCGGATAGCTCATGATGCCGGCTCCGCCGCCGAGCGGTGCGATGACACATCTGAGACGTTCACTTCCGAAAGGAATATTGTGCACGACCGTTTTCTGGAGGATGGGGACAATGACCAGTACCGCCAATGTGGGCAGTACGTATTTCAAGATGATTCCGGGTTTTCCTCCTTTTCTCATGGCCTCGGAAAGACTGCGCCGTTACCGGCCTGCCGGCGGTGCGCCGGGTCCGCCGCCTTCGCTTCCGGGTCGCCTTCCGCCCGAAGACCCGCCGGAGACTGCGCCCCTGTCCTTGGACGGCTGCATGTAGAACGGCCAGAAGACGCCGAATTTGAACGCTCTCTGCGGCCGGATGTAGCCGTGAGCGCTGAAGTAGTCGGCGCTGTCCATCGGCCAGCCCATTCCGGCGTTGAGCAGCTTGACGAAAATGCAGGCCCGTTTCCACTGTATGTTGACGAATGCATCGAAGTAAGGGCAGTCGCCGTATTCTTCAACTTTCTGATTGAAGAATGTGCCGAGCGCAGGACTGTAC
>CAVECU010000061.1:5982-8313 GCA_963614015.1 uncultured Eubacteriales bacterium | reverse complement strand
GCACGAGCAGGGGGATTATTATGACCCGGATTTCAATGAAAACGGGACTCCGATTGTAGAAAAAGGATATGCCACCGACATCATAACCGACAAGGCTATCGACTATCTTGAGCACAGGGACAAGAGCCGGCCTTTCTGTATGATGTATCTCCAGAAGGCCCCGCATCGCAACTGGATGCCGGCCCCGCGCCATATGGGGATGTTTAACGATACGGTTTTTCCCGAGCCGGCGACACTCTTCGACACATACGACGGAAGAGGTTCGGCGGCCAGAGAGCAGGATATGTCCATTGAACATACCCTCACCGAGGATTGGGACTTGAAACTGCTGACCCGTGAGGAGATGCTCCGGGACACGACGAACCGTCTGTACAGCGTTTACCGGCGTATGTCGCCCGAGGTTCAGGACAAATGGGATGCGGCATATGCAAAGCGGATCGCGCAGTACCGCAGCGGAAAGCTGAAAGGAAAGGAACTTGTCAGATGGAAGTACCAGCAATATATGCGTGACTATCTCTCCACGGTGGTCGCCGTGGATGAGAACATAGGACGCCTGCTCGGCTATCTGGAGAAAACGGGTGAACTTGACAACACAATCATCATCTACACTTCGGACCAGGGATTTTTCCTCGGTGAGCACGGCTGGTTTGACAAGCGTTTCATGTATGAAGAGTGTCAGCGGATGCCCCTTGTCATCCGTTATCCGAAGGAGATAAAGGCCGGCAGCGTGTCGGACGCCATCGCTATGAATGTGGATTTCGCGCCCACCTTGCTTGACTTCGCCGGCGTGGAGGTCCCGGATGACATCCAGGGCAAGTCGCTCAGGCCCGTTCTGAACGGCAAGGCCCGGTCTTCGGATGACTGGAGAAAGGCGGCATATTACCATTATTACGAATATCCTGCGGAGCACTCGGTCAAAAGACATTACGGCATCCGTACGGCGGATTTCAAACTGATTCACTTCTACAACGATGTGGACGAATGGGAGATGTATGACCTGAAGAATGACCCATGCGAGCTGACTAATGTCTTCGACAGACCGGAATACGCCGGGAAACGGGATGAGCTGATGAACCTCCTCAGGGAAACGCAGAAAGAGTACGGTGATGATGACCCCGATGAAAAAGTTCACGAGCTTTTCAAGGGTGACAGGAGATATATGAAGAACAGATAACAGACAAACAATGGACAGAAGAATATTTTTGAAAAGCACAGGATGGTCTCTTCTGGGGCTTGCCGCGACGGGAAGCCTCCTGCCTTCCTGCAAACCCCTCACTTCCGGAAGACGCAGGGTCCTGCCGTCTCCAAGTAATCTCAAGTATTTCTGGGGAGATCTGCACAATCACTGCAACATCACCTACGGTCACGGAGATATGCGGTCCGCCTTTGAAGCGGCAAGACAGCAGTTGGATTTCGTCTCCGTCACGCCTCACGCGATGTGGCCAGACATCCCCGGCGCGGACGATCCTCGTCTGAAATGGGTGATTGACTATCATACGGGCGCATTCAGGCGTCTGCGTCAGGGAGGATATGAGAAATATGCGGCGATGACAAGGGAGTACAACAGGGAAGGGGAGTTCCTGACCTTCATCGGTTATGAGGCTCACAGCATGGAGCACGGCGACCATGTGGCTCTGCATTACGCCCTTGACGCCCCGCTCGTGGAATGCACCTCCATAGAGGACTGGAAGCGGAAGTTCCTCGGGCAGAAAGTGTTCGTCACACCTCACCATATGGGCTATCAGACCGGGTACCGCGGTTACAACTGGAAATTTTTCACCGAAGGAGATCAGACTCCTTTCGTGGAGATGTACTCCCGTCACGGCCTTGCCGAAAGCGATCAGGGTGATTATAATTATCTGCACGATATGGGTCCGCGCCAGTGGGAGGGGACTGTCCAGTATGGGCTGGAACTCGGAAATAAATTCGGCATCATCGGCTCCACTGACCAGCACGCGGGCTATCCGGGAAGCTATGGCGACGGCCGCGTGGGAGTGCTTGCCGAGTCGCTGTCCCGCGACAATATATGGAACGCTCTGAAGAACCGTCACGTGTGCTGCGCCACAGGCGACAAGATAATTATTGATTTCCGCCTCAATGATGCGTTCCCCGGTGACGTGGTGCGCGGAAACAGCCGCAAGATATATCTGAATGTGACGGGAGGAAGCAGCATTGACTATGTCGATATCGTCAAGAACCGCAAGTGCATCGCGCGCCTGAGCGGCCCGCTTGTCCCGGAGATGCCGGAAGGAGATGCCGTGCGCTGCAAGGTCAAGATCGATTTCGGATGGAACAGGGAGGAACAGTATGTCCGCTGGCAAGGTGCTGTGT
>CAVECU010000061.1:0-5937 GCA_963614015.1 uncultured Eubacteriales bacterium | reverse complement strand
GTGCTGTGTCCATAAACAAGGGCGTCATCAATGCTGTGGAGCCTTGCTTCCGGGGCGCGGCCTTCACTTCTCCGCAGCCGGGAGAGTCCGAGTTCGTGACAAGGGTCAACAGACTTGTTTCGGTTTCCGACAAGGCGGTCGAACTGGATATGTACAGTTCGAAGAACCCGAACACCACAACCCCTGCCACGCAGGCTGTCATTCTGGACGTGACGATGCCCAAGGACGGAGTGATCGCTGCGGAATTTGGCGGCAGGAGATTCGAACATTCTCTGGGCGAACTTCTGGAAGGTTCACGCTCGCATTTCATGATAGGCTGGCTCAGCGAGGCCATCCTGTTCAACAGGGCTATGCCTGAAAGCTGTTTTACCATTGAACATTATATGGAGGACGCTCAGCCTGAAAGGGATACGGACTATTATTATGTCCGGGTCCGGCAGCGTGACCAGCAGTGGGCGTGGAGTTCCCCGATCTGGGCGGAAAGAATATAGAAGGCTATGGAATACGCGATAGGCATTGATTTGGGTGGCACTTCCATCAAGTCGGCATTGGTGGATGAACGGGGCGACACTTTCTTCGAGGAAGTGATTCCCTCGTGCGCTACCGTTTCCGCAGCGGCTGTCCAAAGCCAAATAGAGAAGGCTGCCGTCTCACTTAAGGACAAGGCGGAAGGCAGAGGTTGGAGGTTGAACGGCATAGGACTCGGCACTCCGGGGATTGTGGACGGCGCCGGGCGTATCGTATTGGGCGGTGCGGAGAATATCGCCGGCTGGGAGAACATCGATGTCGCGACTCCGCTTGAAGAAAAGATCGGACTGCCTGTGCTCATAGGGAACGATGCGAATATGATGGGCTTGGGCGAAACGAAGTTCGGCTCGGGACGAGGCTGCACACACGTGGTTTTCCTGACAGTCGGCACCGGAATCGGCGGGGCCGTCATAATCGACGGGAAGCTGTTCAGCGGCTACGGTGGCCGTGGAACGGAATTGGGACACGTCCCGCTCATCGCCGATGGCGAGACATGCGCCTGCGGAGCGGCCGGATGTCTGGAGCACTATGCTTCGACTTCCGCACTCGTGCGCCGCTTCCGCGAATCGGTGAAAGACCAGTCTCCTGTCTTCGATGCTCCGGTTGACGGAGAATTGCTCGTGCGCCTATACCTGGAGGGCTTTCCGCCGGCCGTCAAATGTATGAAAGAGCATTTCTATTACCTCGGCAGAGGCATCGCCGGATTCATAAACATATTCAGTCCGCAACGGGTAGTGATAGGCGGCGGCATATCGGAGTCGGGATCTTTCTATATCGAGGAGATAAAGAAGGTGGTCCGGCGGCAGGCGATGGCGTCCTGCGCGGTGAACACGGAGATAGTCGCCTCTTCGTTGGGCAACAAGGCCGGGCTTGTCGGAGCGGCGTCATTGATTTTACATGATATGAAAAAATGAATCATATGATACGGAATCTTAAATTGTTGTCCTTGTTCTGCATGGCGATCATCTCCTGCGGGAGACATGGACAGACGGCAGTCATCAGACTGACTGACGGGACTTTGATGCATGAGGTGCGCGAGACGCCTTCTCCGGCGGATGGCGCCCGTGCGGATGTGAATCCGCCGCGCTTCATGTGGCCGGACAAGTTTCCGCATCTCGGGGCGGCACTGGACGGAGTCCCCGGGCGGGAGCATGAAAAACCTGCGGTGACTTATCGCATACGCATCTCGCGGGACAGGAATTTCAGAAAAGATGTGATTGAGGGAGAACGCTCCTGGGCATTTTTCAACCCGTTCCGCAAACTTGACGCTGGGAAGTGGTACTGGCAGTACGCTTATGTCGCTCCTGACGGCAGTGAAGAATGGTCGCCTTTGTATCAGTTCACTATCGGAAAGGATACGCCCGAATTCAACCCGCCGTCTCTGGAGGAGGTTCTGTCAAGATATCCGTCCTCTCATCCGCGTGTGCTGCTGGACGCTTCCGACTGGGACCGGATCATGGAAAAGAACCGGACCAATCCGGAAGCCCGCAAATACATTGAGAAGTCAGACCGCTGCCTTTTACGTCCGCTCAGACATCTTCAGGATGAGATAGATACCTCAAATGTCGTTACGCTGACCAATGTAGTTCAACGCAAGTCCGCTCTTATCCGGGAGAGCCGGAAGATTGTGGATCGCGAGGAGGCCAATGTGGAGGCCCTGGTGCGCGCTTATCTGCTCACGAAGGACGAGAGGTATTACAAGGAGTGCATCAGCCGTCTGGAGGAGATCCTGTCCTGGCGGACGAGCAGGTACTTCGCCGGGGACTTCAACCTGTCCACCCTGCTGTCCATGAGTACATCCGCCTATGACGCTTTCTATAATCTGCTTACTCCGGCGGAGAAAAACATGCTTCTGGACAATATGCGGAGCATAGGAAGTAAATTCTATGGCGAGTATGTGAATCATCTGGAAAACCGCATTGCGGACAACCACGTCTGGCAGATGACTTTCCGCATCCTCACCATGGCGGCTTTCGCCACTGTGGGTGAGCTTCCGGAAGCGTCAGTCTGGGCTGACTATTGTTATAACGAGTGGATTTCCCGTCTGCCGGGGCTCAACAAGGATGGAGCCTGGCATAACGGAGACTCCTATTTCCACGTGAATATCCGTACTCTCATAGAGGTCCCGGCTTTCTTCTCCCGCGTCTCGGGATTCGATTTCTTCGCAGACCGGTGGTACGACAACAATGCCCTGTATGTCATTTACCAGCAGCCTCCTTTCTCCAAGTCCGGAGGACACGGTAATTCCCACGAGTCGCAGCGGACCCCGACCGGAGCACGTGTCGGCTATGCGGACGCTCTCGCGCGCGAATGCGGTAATCCGTGGGCTGCGGCTTATGTCCATGAGATTCTGCAGGAGGATCCCGACATCCTTTCGAAGTCTTTCGAGGCCAAGCCGTCCGATCTGACCTGGTATCGATGCACTACGCCCAAGGAAAGGCCTGCCTGCAGCAGGCACTTGTCGGAGCTGCCTCCTGCCAAGGTCTTCAGCCAGACAGGCACCGCTTTGATGCATACTGATATAGGACATCACGACAATAATGCGATGCTGTCTTTCCGCAGCAGTCCTTACGGGAGCACATCCCACGCTCTGGCAAATCAGAACGCATTCAATACGTTCTGGGGCGGAACGGAGGTCTTCTACAGCAGCGGACATCGTACCGGATTCACGGACGACCACTGTATGTATGCCTACAGGAATACCCGAGCCCATAACACCATATTGGTGAACGGTATGGGCCAGAAGATAGGTACGGAGGGCTACGGGTGGATTCCTCGCTATTACGAAGGCGATGAGATCTCCTACGTCGCGGGCGACGCCTCGAATGCCTAAGGAAAAGTTGTCTCCCCGTTGTGGCTGGAGCGCGGCCGCCTGTCCGGGACGGAATATACGCCCGAGAACGGATGGGATGACAACAAAGTCGAATTCTTCAGAAGACACATTGTCCAGCTGGGACGCTCGGGACTGTTTGTCATCTACGATGAGTTGGAAGGCAAGGAAGCCGTGGAGTGGGATTATCTGCTGCATACGGTCTGCCGTCCGATGGAAGTGTCTGAAGAGAACGGAGGATTGCGTGTCCTGGGCAAGAATGACAGCGGGGGAGTTTCCGTAGCTCATCTGCTCTGTTCCCAGGAGATGACTTATACCCAGACTGATACCTTCTTCGTGGCTGCCATTGATTGGAAGAAACGGCTTGGCAAGACTCTCTCCAACCATTATCATTTCCGGGCCGCCACATCTCCTTGCGAGCGGGCCTGCTTCCTGAACGTTGTCGATGTGCACGGAGGTGGCCAAGGAGACGTTGAGGTGCGGAGAGACGGTAACCGCGTCACCGCCGGAGACTGGATTATAGAATGCAATCTGGAACCCGGACGGGAGCCTTTCCTTTATGTGGAGAATATGCGGAGCGGCGCTTCTCTGAAGTTCGATTACGGCAGGAGACGGGGAGCGACTGTGATCACGGATCACATAAACGGGAAGACAGTGTCGAAACGCCTGACCGATTCGCTGCCGGAATTGGAAATATAGTTTTTTTATGGAACAGAGAGATACCTTGAAATGCCTCGCGGGCCTGGCTTTGTTGTGCCCGTCTGCGGCGATGGCTGCGGGCCGCCCCAATATCATATATATCTTCACCGACCAGCAGACGGCAAGTGCGATGAGCTGCGCGGGGAACCCGGATGTCCATACTCCGAACATTGACCGTCTGGCTGCGGCCGGCATCATGTTCCACAACGCGTATTGTACCGCTCCCCTCAGCGGTCCGTCTCGCGGCGCGATGTTTACGGGTCATTATCCCGATGCGGTGGGTTTGTCGGTGAACGGCGCCGCGTTGCCCGATTCCCTTTCGGCCCGCACGCTGGGAACTCTGGTCAGAGATGCAGGGTATGAATGCGCATACGGCGGCAAATGGCACTTGCCAGAGCTCGATGTTCCGGATAAGGAATTCGGATTCGACAATATTCACAGACACAGCGATGAAGGACTTGCGGAGGCTTGCGCCGAATTTCTTTCGCGCAAACACAGGAAGCCGTTCTTTCTTGTCGCATCGTATGACAATCCTCACAATATCTGCGAGTTCGCCCGCAGTCAGAATCTGCCTTACGGGAATATCGACATCCCGGGTCCGGGGGATTGCCCGGGTCTGCCTGCGAATTTCGCGAAGAATCCTTATGATGCGGATGTGATAGAAATCGAAAGGTCCGCCAACTACACTGTCTATCCGACTGTCGGCTTCACTCCGGATGATTGGAGGCGGTACAGATATGCGTATTACCGTCTGGTGGAGAAGGTGGATGCCGAGATAGGCAAGATCATTGACGCTATCGATGAGAACAATCTGTGGAGCAATACCATCGTCATTTTTACGAGCGATCACGGAGACGGTACCGGGGCCCATCGCTGGAGTCAGAAATCAGCACTTTACGAAGAAGTTGTCAATATTCCTCTCATAGTGACTCTCCCGGGCAGGAAGAATGCCGGGACGGTCCTCCCGCAACTGGTCAGCAACGGAGTGGATTTCTTCGCTTCCGTGTGCGACTGGGCTGGTGCGGAATTGCCGGCGGGCGTGCAGGGGACGTCATTTCGCAGTATTGCGGAGAGCGGCGACCCGCAGAAACAGCATCAGAATCATATCATTATAGAGACCCGTTTCGACGGGAGCAAGACCCGGGGGTGGGTTGTGCGCAGTGAACGTTACAAATATGTCCTCTATGACAAGGGCCGATACCGCGAGCAGCTGTTCGATATGCAGAATGACAGAGGGGAAATGAGAAATCTTGCTGTGGAAAACGCGTATTCCGGCCAGTTGCGGGAGATGCGTGACATTCTTGAGCGCTGGATGGACTCCAACGGCATACGCCCTACTCGGCCGAAGCTGCATGATGTCCCGGGTAAAGAGCTTAAAAAGAGATAGATGTGAGCCGTTGTGCTGAAGCCGCCCGGTTCGCTGTGCAATCCGGGCGGCCGCATTTTGATTTACGCCGGTAAGATCACTATCTTTGCGGCCCGGTTGCCCTCAGGGCAGCGTGTTGCAAATATGGTATTCAGTCCAAAGTTTTTCCATCTCTTCAAGAAGGGGAGATACAGTCGTGAGCGCTTCGCCTCCGACCTCACGGCAGGTATTGTCGTCGGTATCATAGCCCTGCCTCTGGCGATAGCATTCGGCATAGCCAGCGGCGTATCTCCGCAGCAGGGCCTCATCACAGCCATAGTCGCTGGATTCCTCATCTCCATATTCGGCGGCTCACGCTTCCTTATAGGAGGCCCTACCGGGGCGTTCATTGTCATAGTCTCGGGGATTGTCGCCCAATACGGCATACATGGCCTCACGATCGCCACGATTATGGCGGGAGTGATGCTCATCGCCATGGGCCTGTGCAAGATGGGGGCCGTGTTCAAATTCATCC
>CAVECU010000060.1:0-8542 GCA_963614015.1 uncultured Eubacteriales bacterium | reverse complement strand
TCTTTTCATCGTGTCTTCCCCTGAAGAAAGCTGACTCTCGAATACTGAAAACAAATTCTTCCGAAGGGTTGCATATATTCCAAAAGTTGCATAAATTTGCAGCCGCAAGTGCATAAATATGCACCAAGCGAACAGGACCCCTGTTATAGAACGAACTTGCACACAGATGCGATGACACCCAAGAAGGAGCGGCTTGAGAGGCTGCAGAACATAATCCGGTCCCATCGGGTAGCAAATCAGGAAGAACTCCTGACATTGCTGGCGGGTCATGGATACGACGTGACTCAGGCCACGTTGTCCCGTGACTTGAAGGAACTGAAAGTAGCCAAGATGCCGGACGGCCTCGGCGGGTATTATTACAAGCTGCCGGACGTTCAGCATCTGGCAGTGGCTGCCGGGCAGTCCGGCCTATCCATCGCTTCCAAAGGAGTGCGCAGCGTCGAAATCTCCGGCCAGATGTGCGTCGTCAAGACAATTCCCGGATATGCGAATATGATAGCGACCATCCTCGATGCGTCATTGGGGAGGGAGATCATGGGCTCCATTGCCGGAGATGACACCATTCTTGTCATAGTCAGGGACGGTATGGATGCCGGGGCGTTGCTCTCGGCGATGGATACGGCGATACCGGGGATCGCGTCCATGCGTATCTGATGCCGGCTGCGGCCGCCGTTCCGGAACGGGGGAGAGGAAAAAACAGATTCTAAATATTCATATAGAAATGACAGTGGATGATTTTACAGTCGGAGTCGCGACTGAAAAACATTTGGACTATGTGGACGAAATCCTCAAGACGATCGAGGACGCCACAAAAGTGAGAGGAACGGGTATCGCCAAGCGTAATCCCGAGTATGTGAAACAGAAGATCAAGGAGGGGAAGGCCGTCATCGCGATGTGCGGGGACGACTTCGCCGGATTCTGCTATATCGAGTCCTGGGATCACGAAGAGTTCGTGGCCAATTCGGGTCTTATCGTGAAGCCGGAGTACCGGGGCTGCGGTCTTGCCAAGAAGATCAAGCAGACGGCGTTCGAGCTCTCCAGAAAGCGCTTCCCGAATGCCAAGCTCTTCGGCCTGACGACCGGTCTCGCCGTGATGAAGATCAATACGGAGCTCGGCTACAAGCCTGTCACGTTTTCGGAACTCACGTCTGATCCGGTATTCTGGAAAGGCTGCGCCAGCTGCATCAATTACGATGTGCTGACCAGGAACAACTGCACCCGCTGCCTCTGCACGGGCATGCTGTTTGACCCTGCGGCTGCGGGGGCGGAAAAGCCGGAGGAAAAGCCGAACCACGACAAACTCCTGCATATGTGGGCCAAGGTGGAGAACCTCTTCCATCACGGCAAGTGACAATAGGGAAAACGGACTGGGATGCCGTGCGGAAGGGCCGCGGAAGCCGGTTCCTGCGCGGCGTCTGATTCAATAAGGACAGAATATG
Source organism: uncultured Eubacteriales bacterium (assembly GCA_963614015.1). GTDB lineage: Bacteria > Bacteroidota > Bacteroidia > Bacteroidales > UBA932 > Cryptobacteroides. The sequence goes on along the minus strand of CAVECU010000060.1, from coordinate 7,103 downwards.
CCGAAAAAAGTAGTTGTCGCATTCAGCGGCGGTCTGGATACATCTTTCAACGTGATGTATCTCACCAGAGAAAAAGGATATGAAGTATATGCCGCCTGCGCGGATACGGGCGGATTCAGCAAGGAGCAGCTTGAGGAAAACGAGAAGAAGGCCTATGCGCTCGGAGCCAAGAAGTACGTCACGCTGGACGTCACCCGCGAGTATTACGAGATGAGCATCCGCTATATGATCTATGGCAATGTGCTCAGGAACGGGACTTATCCGATATCAGTGTCTTCGGAGAGGATTTTCCAGGCGATGGCGATAGCCAAATATGCCAAGGAAATAGGGGCTGATGCCATCGCGCACGGCTCGACAGGGGCGGGCAATGACCAGGTGCGTTTCGACATGACATTCCTGGTGATGGCCCCGGGCATCGAAATCATAACGCTTACGAGAGATATGGCCCTGTCACGCCAGTACGAGGTGGACTATCTCAATGAGCACGGATACTCGGCCGATTTCGCGAAGCTCAAATATTCGTACAATGTCGGGCTCTGGGGCACGTCCATCTGCGGCGGGGAGATACTTGACTCCGCGCAGGGACTTCCGGAGTCGGCCTATCTCAAGCAGGTCACCCGGGACGGCAGCGAACTCGTGCGCCTCGGCTTCGACAAGGGCGAGCTGTGCAGCGTGAACGGGGAGACTTTCGATGACCCGGTGAAGGCGATACAGAAAGTGGAATCCATTGCGGCTCCTTACGGAATCGGAAGGGATATGCATGTGGGCGACACCATCATAGGCATCAAGGGCCGCGTGGGATTCGAGGCGGCAGCGCCGATGCTGATAATCGCGGCTCACAAGTTCCTTGAGAAATACACCCTCAGCAAGTGGCAGCAGTATTGGAAGGATCAGGTGGCCAACTGGTATGGAATGTTCCTGCACGAGAGCCAGTATCTTGAGCCGGTGATGAGGGATATTGAGGCGATGCTAGCCGAGAGCCAGCGCAATGTCACGGGGACAGCCATAATGGAGCTCCGCCCGTACGGGTTCTCCACTGTCGGTGTGGACTCCGTCAACGACCTCGTGAAGACCAAGTTCGGCGAATACGGCGAGATGCAGAAAGGCTGGACCAGTGAGGATGCCAAGGGCTTCATCAAGGTGCTGTCCACGCCGCTCCGCGTGTATTATGCCAATCACAAGGACGAGGGCGAGAGCCTTGAGAAGGAGCTTTAGGGATGAAGGACAATAAGATAGCTGTTGGGATAGTGGGGGCTGCCGGATATACTGCCGGAGAGCTTCTGAGGATCATCTTGCGACATCCGGAGGTGGAGATCGCCTTTGCGCAGAGCGAAAGCAACGCCGGCAATCCCGTCTGGCAGGTGCATCAGGACCTTGTCGGGGACACGGATCTGACATTCGCGGCGGAAGTCCGGCCGGAGGAGGCGGATGTCATCTTCATCTGCTCCGGGCACGGCAAGTCCAAGTCCTATGTGCATTCGCTGCCGGCGGGGTTCGGAGGCAGGATTATCGACCTCAGCAACGATTTTCGTCTTGCGGCCGATGCCGAAGGCTTTGTCTATGGACTTCCGGAGGCGTTCAGAAGGGACATCGCCGGGGCTGACCGCATAGCCAATCCCGGGTGTTTCGCCACGGCGATGCAGCTTGCGCTGCTCCCTCTGGCGGCGGCTGACAAGCTGACTGAAGTGCACGTGACCGGGATTACGGGCTCGACCGGAGCCGGGCAGAAGCCGTCGGAGACTACGCATTTCAGCTGGAGAACGGACAATGTGTCCATCTACAAGCCGTTCACCCATCAGCATCTTGGAGAGGTGGGGGAGACCCTGCACCGTCTGGCTCCGTCATTCGGCGGAAGCCTGGATTTCATCCCCGTCAGAGGCAATTTCGCGAGGGGGATACTTGTGTCCGCCTACATGAAGTCGGATCTCGGCGAGGACGAGGCCAAGTCGCTCTACAACGGATATTACAAGGATGAACCGTTTGTCAGCGTCACGGAGCTCAATCCGGATCTGAAAATGGTGACAAATACCAACAAATGCGTGCTCAATGTACGCAAATATGGAGACAATCTGCATATTATCAGCGTGATAGACAATCTCGTAAAGGGTGCGTCCGGTCAGGCGGTGCAGAATATGAACATTATCTTCGGCCTTCCGGAAAACATGGGTCTGGAGCTGAAGGGCAATCGCTTTTGATATATCATGAATCTTTTTGATGTTTACAGCCTGTTCGATGTGACTCCCGTCAAAGCATCGGGATGCCATATCTGGGATGACTCGGGACAGGAATATCTGGATCTCTATGGCGGTCACGCAGTTATCTCGGTGGGCCATTGCCATCCGAAGTATGTGGCAGCCGTCACCGGGCAGCTCGGCAAGATAGGATTCTACTCCAACAGCGTCAGGAATCCGATGCAGAGCGAGCTCGCCGCCCGTCTGGGCGAGACAGCCGGGCTTCCCGACTGGTCTCTTTTCCTTGTCAATTCCGGAGCCGAAGCCAACGAAAACGCCCTCAAGCTCGCTTCATTCCATACCGGGAAAGACAAGATCATCGCATTCCGCCACAGCTTCCACGGAAGGACATCCGGAGCTGTCGCGGTCACGGACAACCCGAAGATACAGGCTCCGTTCAATTCGCACCACAATGTGACATTCGTGCAGCTTGGCGACATAGCCTCGGTGGAGGCTGAGCTCGCGGGGGGCGATGTCGCAGGAGTCATCATCGAAGGTATCCAGGGCGTGGGCGGCATCAATATCCCGGACGATTCCTTTATGCGTGATCTCAGGGATGTCACCCGCAGATATGGCGCAGTCCTCATTCTGGACGAGGTGCAGAGCGGCTATGGCAGGACGGGCAGGTTCTTCGCCCATCAGTGGGCCGGGATCACTCCTGATCTCATCAGCGTGGCCAAAGGGATGGCCAACGGATTTCCGATAGGCGGAGTCCTCATCTCTCCGGAGTTCACGGCGACGAAGGGAATGCTCGGTACGACGTTCGGAGGCAATTATCTGGCGATGGCTGCGGCTCTTGCCGTGCTTGATATCATAAACGGGGAAAATCTGGTGCAGAACGCACTTGAAGTGGGCGAATGGCTGAAGGCCAACATCCCCGCCTCTCCCGCGATAAAGGAAGTCAGAGGCCGGGGGCTTATGCTCGGAATCCAGTTCAATACGCCTGTGAAGCCCATAAGGGAGAAGCTCCTCGGTGAGAAGCACATCTTTACCGGGGTCGCCGGGACGGATATGATACGTCTGCTGGCTCCGCTTGTGCTCAGCAAAGCCGAGGCGGGAGAATTCACTGCGGCGCTGGCCGATGTGTTGAAATAAAAATTCGATGATATGAAATCATTTATGCACGTACAGGATATCGGGGATCTGAACAAGGCGCTGGCGGAAGCCGCGCAGGTGAAGAAGACTCCGTTCGCCTGGCAGGAACTCGGGCGCAACCGCACGATCATCCTTGTGTTTTTCAATAACAGTCTCCGCACCAGGCTCAGCAGCCAGAAAGCGGCCCTGAATCTGGGAATGAATCCTATTGTGCTCAATATCAACGGCGACAGCTGGAAGCTCGAGACCGAGACGGGAGTCGTGATGGACGGGGACAAGTCCGAGCATCTGCGGGAGGCGATACCTGTGATAGGAAGCTATTGCGATATGATAGGTGTCCGCTCTTTCGCACGTTTCGAGGACAGGGACTCCGAATATCAGGAAAGCATAATCCGCCAGTTCATTGAATATTCCGGGAAGCCGGTCATCAGTCTTGAGTCCGCCACGGTGCATCCGTGTCAGGCGTTCGCCGACCTCATCACCATCGATGAGCACAAGACGAAGCCGCGTCCGAAGGTGGTCCTCTCCTGGGCTCCGCATCCGAAGGCCCTTCCGCAGGCGGTGCCGAACTCTTTTGCGGAGTGGATGAATGCGGCGGATGTGGATTTCGTCATCACTTGTCCGGAAGGTTATGACCTTGCGCCGGAGTTCGCGGGAAATGCCGGAGTGGAGCGCGATCAGATGAAAGCGTTCGAGGGCGCGGATTTCATATATGCCAAGAACTGGTCATCGTATGAACATTACGGTCAGATTCTGAGCCGGGATATGAACTGGACGGTGGGTGCGCGTCAGATGGCCGTCACGGACAATGCTTTCTTCATGCATTGTCTTCCGGTGAGGAGAAATATGATCGTCACCGACGAAGTCATCGATTCTCCGCGCAGTCTGGTCATTCCGGAGGCGGCCAACAGGGTGGTCTCCGCACAGGTGGTGATGAAAAGGATGCTGGAGGACTTGCAATGATGAAAGAGACACTGAATATCGTCAAGGTCGGAGGCGCCATAGTCGAGAATGAAGATTCGCTCCAGGGGCTGCTGAAGTCATTTCTGAGCCTTCCGGGGAAGAAGATTCTTGTCCACGGCGGAGGCAAGATCGCGACTGAGACAGCCGCCGCTCTGGGCATCGAAACCAAGATGATAGACGGCCGCAGGGTAACAAGCGCAGAGATGCTCAAAGTCGTGACAATGGTCTATGGCGGTCTTGTGAACAAGAATCTTGTGGCAAGGCTTCAGGCCCTGGGGGTCAATGCGATAGGTCTCACAGGAGCGGATCTCAATCTGATAATGAGCGTGCGCCGGCCCGTGCTCCCCGTGAATTTCGGTTTCGTGGGAGATGTCAAATATGTCAATTACAAGGCTCTCGAGAGCCTGCTGGAGTCCGGGGCAGTTCCTGTCCTGGCTCCTCTGACGCATGACAAGGAGGGCAATATGCTCAATACCAATGCCGATACTATAGCATCGTCCGTGGCCCGGGCCATGTCCGGGACCTATGATGTCACGCTGACATTCTGCTCTTCCGCCCCGGGCGTATTGAGGGATGTCAATGATCCTTCGAGCGTCATACCTACCATCACGAGCTCGGCGTTCGACCCGATGGTGATGGACGGGACCATATCGGAGGGGATGATTCCGAAGCTGCAGAATGCATTCGAGGCCATCAATTCCGGGGTCTCCCGCGTGGTCATCACATCGGCTTCGGCACTGTCCGGCGGCACGGCCATTGTCCCTGATCCGGAAACGGATGACTGAAATCATGACTGTCGATCTTCTTGCAGGACTCCTGCAGACGATGGTGCGGATACCGTCGTTCAGCCGGGAGGAGAAAGATGTGGCTGACGCCATTGAGAAATGGCTGTCGGATAGCGGTTTAGTGCCGCATCGGAAAGGACACAACATCTGGCTGGACTCCTCTGACGTGCGTCCCGGGACGGGAGAATGCGCTGCCGGAGACGAAGACAAGCCTGTCATTCTGCTCAACGCCCATATTGATACGGTGCATCCTGCCAGCGGCTACACCCGCGATCCGTTCTCGCCCGATATTGAGGACGGCAGGATGTACGGACTCGGGACCAATGACGACGGGGCGTCGGTGGTGGCTTTGCTCGGAGCGTGGAAAGAGTTGGTATCCAGGCCGCAATCCTACAGACTCATATGGTCGGCTACGGCCGAAGAGGAAGTCTGCGGCCGAGGAGGCATCGAGTTGATATTCCCCGAAATAGGCCGCATAGATCTCGGCATCATGGGCGAGCCGACGGGGATGGATATGGCCGTGGCGGAGAAAGGACTGATGGTTCTGGACTGCAAGGCCGCCGGCAAGAGCGGGCATGCCGCCAGAGAAGAGGGCGTGAACGCCATCTATGAGGCTCTGCCCGACATATTGTGGTTCAAGGAACACCGTTTCCCCAAAGTGTCGCCTTTCCTCGGGCCGGTGAAGATGACCGTGACCCAGATCAATGCCGGTCTGCAGCACAATATTGTCCCGGACAGTTGTACCTTTGTGGTGGATGTCCGTTCCAACGGGATGTACACCAACACTGAACTGCTTGAGCTGATAAAGGGCTCGGTCCGGTGCGGGGTGAAGGAGCGCTCGACACGTCTCGGCAGCTCCCACATCCCGGAGGACCATCCTATCGTGCTGCGGGCCAAAGCGCTGGGGATGACCACTTTCGGCTCCGCTACCACGAGCAATCAGACGCTTTCGCCGTTCCCGACAGTGAAGATAGGTCCCGGCGATTCTGCGCGTTCGCACGGTGCGGACGAATATATAGAGCTGGAGGAGATCCGCAGCGGCATTGAGACGTATGTCCGTCTGCTGGACGGCTTCAGCCTCTGACAGGGGGCCGGCGGCCGCTCCCCGGAAGAAATGGAACGGACGCCGATGCGACAAGAAAAACGACAAAAACATCTTCTGCGATGGCAAAACTTTGGGACAAGGGCTATGATGATGATGCCCGGATTGACAGATTCACGGTGGGCAGGGACAGGGAACTGGACCTTCTGCTTGCGCCGTACGATGTGCTCGGGACTATAGCCCACATCACAATGCTGGAGCGGGTGGGGCTTTTGAGCCGTGAGGACTTGTCGAAGCTTCTGCCTGTCCTCGGCGAGCTTCACGAGATGGCTTCCGAGGGGAAGCTGACCATTGAACCCGATGTCGAGGACATCCATTCGCAAGTGGAGCTGATGCTCACCCGCAGGCTTGGGGACATAGGCAAGAAGGTGCATACGGGACGTTCCAGGAACGATCAGGTGCTTGTGGACCTGAAGCTCTTCACCCGTGCCGAAATACGCAGGACTGTGGAGAAGGCGGCGGCCCTGTTCGATGTCCTCTTGGGGAAAAGCGGGCAGTACAAGGATGTTCTGCTTCCGGGATATACCCATCTGCAGGTGGCTATGCCTTCGTCTTTCGGCCTGTGGTTCGGAGCCTATGCGGAGAGCCTTACGGACGATATGCGCCTGATGAAGGCCGCCTGGGACATCACCAATCAGAATCCTCTGGGCTCGGCCGCCGGCTACGGCTCGTCAGCTCCTCTGGACAGGACGATGACGACAAGGCTGCTCGGCTTCGACGACCTCGACTACAATGTGGTCTATGCCCAGATGGGAAGGGGCAAGACGGAGTCTGCGGTATCTTTCGCTTTCGCCGCCGTGGCCGCCACTGTAGGCCGTATGGCGATGGACTGCTGCCTGTACAACAGCCAGAACTTCGGTTTCATACATCTGCCGGACGCCATGACCACAGGCTCCAGCATCATGCCGCACAAGAAGAATCCCGATG
>CAVECU010000059.1:5924-8587 GCA_963614015.1 uncultured Eubacteriales bacterium | reverse complement strand
GTTGAGGACGCAGATCAGCACCGGTGGTGTCGTGCAGTCTTTGTAGTCGGCATTGATCTTCCCGGCTACGCGGTCGATTGCGGCCTCAATGTCTTTGTTCGGGATGAATTCTCTGAATGTCTTGTCGGAAAGGGTGACTTTTTCCATCTCTTGTCATTTTTGAAGAAAAGCAAAAATACTACAAAATCATTTAAAATGTATAAAAATCTCGGCCAGGCGGTGAAAAGAGTCACCCGGAATGCCGGGGCGCCGTCATATCTTTGACGGCGGAAAGATTTTGTGCGTGATGGATTATCTGACAGGATTGGCGTGTGTGGCTTCAGCGGTGACGTTTTGTGCCGGCGGCATTGCCGGTGCGGCCCCGGATGATTTCCGGCGGGCCGTGCTCTTCCTGACGGGAGCGAGCGAGCTGGAGTCGGTGGGGGAGTATGAACTTGAACGTTTTGAAGATCTTGCGGAGGCTCCTCTGCCTCTCAATTTGGCATCCCGCATGCGGCTGGAGTCTTCCGGACTGCTCTCGGACTATCAGGTGGCGTCGCTGTTGGCCTACAGGGAGGAAAGCGGGGACATCTTGTCGTTCTCCGAGCTTGCCGCCGTGGACGGATTCGGAAAGGAGATGGCCGAGGCTCTGTCGGTGTTCGTGTCATTGTCTTCGTCAGCCTTGCCGGGGCAGTCGTCGCTCAGGAAGATGCCCGCCAGCAGCCGTATTGAGGCGGGAAGTTCATACAAGGCGACGTTCCCTGATGAGCCCGGCGGGGCGCCCGAGTCCGCCTGGAACTGGTGGAGCCGCTGCAAGGTGGAGTCTTCCGGGCGTTATGATGTGGCCGTGTCGTTGCGGCGGGACTATGATGCCGGAGATATGCTGCCTTCTTCAGGGACATTTTCCGTATCGTATTGCGGCCGCGGAGCCTGGAGCGGACTCTCACCATCGCAGTCGTTGTCATCAGGGGCTTCGCACAGCGGGATCGCTGCGGAGTTTTCACGCCGAAGATATGGAGGATATGTTTTTGTGTCAATGCCTTATCTCAAGAGGAACCTGCTCGGCGGGAAAGATGCCGACAATACATTGCTGCCCGGTGTCAGCCTGTATCGGAGATTCCGTGACGGGCGAGTGTCGTTCACTTCATTCTGTCCCGTGCCTTGTGACGGCGGTGCTCTGAACTGCGCACTTCCTCTGATCTCTGCGGATATGCGGTTCTGTCTGCGGGGGAGGGAAGTCTTTGCGGAAGTCGCATATGATGTGTCTTCAGGTACGCCGGCCGCCGTGGCCGGATGTGTGTTCCCGCTGAGTGACAGGTGGAAATATGCCGTCACGGGCCTGTATATGCCGGACAGCTACAACAGGGAGTTCGCCTCTCCGGCGAGGTCGTTTTCTTCTGGCTCCGGCGAATATGGCGGGGCGGCGGGCCTCTATTTCGACCGGATTGAATTCACTTCGGCCTATGCGGTGAATGACAGGACAGGGGTGCGGCAGCTGAAGTCCTATCTGCTTCTGCCGTGGCAGATATCGAGATGCGGGACTCTGTCATCCAGGCTTACGGCGAGGTGGCGTTCGGGGGATGACCCCTCGCGACTGGATCTGCGTCTTGATTACAGATATTCAGGCTCTTTCCGTCAGGCTGCCGTAAGGGCCGATGTGCTGAAGTGCAAGGGGGTGTCCTGCCTGGCCTATGCTGAGACAGGCTATGTCGGGACCGCTGTCGCAGCCTATCTGCGTGCCACCGTGTTCAGAGTGGACAATTGGGACGATAGGATCTATTCCTACGAGCGTGACGCCACGGGATGCTTCAATGTCCCCGCATACTACGGGCGGGGATATTCGGCTGCATTTGTCCTGCGGGTGAGGCTTCCACGGATGAAATTGTATTTGAGATGCTCATATACGGACTATCCGTGGCGCTGTCCGGGGCAGGAATCCTCCAGACCGTCACGATTCGAGGCCAGGGTGCTTCTTAGATATCAATAGGATAGAAAGGGCTCAAGACTGCTTTATCAGATTCAGGAACTCGTTGCGGGTCCTGGCTGAGGAGAGGAATGCTCCGGAGAAGGCGGAGGTGGTCGTGACGGCGTTTGATTTCTGCACGCCTCTTATCTGCATGCACGTATGCATCGCTTCGATGACCACTGCGACTCCAAGAGGCTGAAGCGAGTTCTGAAGGCAGTCCCTGATCTCGACGGTGAGCCGCTCCTGTACCTGGAGTCTCCGGGCGTAGGTCTCCACGACTCTCGCTATCTTGCTCAGGCCCGTGATCTTCCCGTCTGGAATGTATGCGATATGGGCCTTCCCGATGAACGGAAGCATATGATGCTCACACAGCGAATACAGCTCGATGTCCCTGACTATCACCATCTGCTGATATTTTTCCTCGAACATGGCGGACCTGACTATCATGCCGCCGTCCTGGGCATATCCCTTTGTCAGGAACTGAAGGGACTTGGCCACGCGCTGAGGGGTCTTCATGAGTCCTTCACGCCCCGGGTCTTCGCCCAGAAGCCGGAGAATCTCATGCACATGCGAGGCTATCTGCTCCGTAGTGTCCTTGTCATATATTTCTTCTTCCGTGTATCCCATAGTCTTGCAGATTGTGGAAAATATGCGGCCTCCGCATGATGTTCCGGCCTCCTTTCCGGGGCGTCAGTCAGCTTCGCCGGGCGGGAAAGGC
>CAVECU010000059.1:1135-5914 GCA_963614015.1 uncultured Eubacteriales bacterium | reverse complement strand
CCGATAAAATCGCCAATGGCAAAAATCAAAACAGCTTCTTTGTCAAAAAAGGTTGCAGTATGTTTTTTTTGTATATATTTGCCGCCTACAATTTAGAGGGGGGGATTCCTTGCGGAGACCCCGGATTATTAATTTGGAGGATAGAGATATGTTTTGGACACTTGAACTTGCAAGCAGCCTGGACGATGCTCCGTGGCCTGCCACCAAAGATGAACTGATCGACTACGCCAACCGTTCCGGCGCCCCGGAAGAGGTCATCGAGAACCTTCAGGAGTTGGAAGACGACGGTGAATCATACGAAAGCATAGAAGATATATGGCCGGACTATCCGACCAAGGATGACTTTTTCTTTAATGAGGAAGAGTATTAAACTATTATTGAGATATTATTGATTGTTTTTCAATAATTTATAATTGAAGCGCCGGGAGGTCCCGGTGCTTTTTTTGTGCCGAATATGCCCATTTTCCAGATGCGGATATATCGGCTATTCCCCGAAAATTTCATAGCTTTGCTGAAAATGGTCGAATATGTATCTGCATCAAAGGAAAAATTGGTGGAACTTCAATTACGACAAAGAGGCCGTGATGAACAAGCTTGGGACAGTTAGGGCTATGCAGGGACTAATGCTTGGCAGAATGACTTCTTTAGGTTTTGATTTTCAGGATGAAGCAATGCTTGCCACGATGTCATTGGAACTCGTGCGTTCCAGTGAGATTGAGGGTGAGGCTCTCAGTCTGACGGAAGTCCGCTCGTCTATTGCCCGCCGTCTAGGTATTGAGACCGCCGGGCTTATTCCTACTTCAAGATATGTTGACGGTATAGTCGAAATGCTCATGGATGCCACCCAGCATTATGACGAGCCACTGTCTGATGACCGCCTTTTCGGGTGGCATAATGTATTGTTTCCGACAGGAAGAAGCGGACTGTATACCATTGAAGTTGGAAAATATCGCACAGGAGAGATGCAGGTGGTTTCTGGGCCTATGGGACACGAAACAGTCCATTATGAGGCTCCTGAATCGGAACGTGTCCCGGAGGAAATGCACCGGTTCATCAGTTGGGTGAATACGGAGAATAAGATTGATTCTGTCATAAAGGCAGGTATAGCTCACTTATGGTTTGTTTCAATTCACCCATTTGACGATGGGAACGGGCGTATCACACGAGCCATCACCGATATGCTGCTCGCCCGCAGCGAGCATTCATCGAAGCGGTTCTACAGTATGTCAAATGAAATGAAGATAATGCAGAAAGACTACCTATTATAATGTGCTGGAAAAGACACAAAAGGGTGATGGCGATATCACTGAATGGCTTTTGTGGTTTCTGGATTGTTTCGGGAAAGCACTTGCTTCAACGCAAGAAACTCTTTCCTCCGTTCTTGCAAAATCTCGTTTCTGGGAAACACATAAGGACATTGCAGTCAATGAAAGGCAGCGTAAGATTATCAATATGCAGTTTGATGGATTTTTCGGGAAGTTGACTTCGGGCAAATGGGCAAAAATCGGGAAATGCTCGACGGACACGGCGCTCAATGATATTCGGGATCTTGTAAACAAGGGTATGCTGAAGAAAAATGATGAAGGTGGTCGAAGCACAAATTATTCACTGGTCATTGAGCCTTCGGACAATGGATAGTCATTATCAAGTATTGTCTTTGAGAAAGACGACTTCCTATCGGTGTTGACTGTTGGCGGTACGCAGATCGGCAAGGGAGATGTTCTCGTTACGGTAGCGGGCGGAGGTCGTCACACAAGATTGTTTACTGCATCAATGTCTATCTCAGGGACTATGACATCCCCTGATTCATCTTCCAGAAGAAATGCCATATACCAGGGAATGGTGAGCGTCTGGCCGTTCCTTCCCACATTATAATCTCCAACCTTGATTGCATTGTAGACATTGTATTTTTCAGGATGAGACAGAATTGTACCTGCACTCTTGGCCTTGCCGCTGCGCGCCTTTACCTCCACCAGAGTGCATTGCGACTTGAGCCTCATCAAAAAATCTATCTCGAGACCGCTGTCCTTGTGAAAGTAAAAGAGGGATTTCCCTTTCTTGGTCATGATATCTGCCATAAGGCTTTCGAATATTGCCCCCTTGCCGCAGTGCATATTTCCTCGGAGAATGTCGGCCTGGGGACCGAACTCCATCATGCCCATAAGCAGCCCTATGTCTGAAGTATAGACCTTGAAACAGTCCGGATCGGCGAAGCCTTCCAAAGGAAGTTCAGTAGTGCCGGTGTTGTAACATCTCTTGGCAATTCCCGCATCTTCAAGCCATTGGATACTGCCAAGATACTGGGAAGCGCGGCCTTTCTTCTTTATGGTGGAGTACTGAAATTTCTTGTTCTCCTTTGCCAGTTGCTTGGGAATGGATTCGAAGCATTCCCTTATGCGAGGCTTGTCAGAATCATCAGCATACTTAACCATATCTTCCTCGTATTCAGATACCAACTGTTTCTGAACTTCATATACCTGGCCGATGTCTTTTGTCTCAAGGAACTTGTTTACGGCGGCCGGCAGTCCTCCGACTACAACATACCTGCTCAAAAGGGCTCTCAGAGCTGTATGAATCCCTGCAATGACAGGTTTCTCTTTGGCAAACGACTCTCTTACAGAATTGATGACGGTATCGCTGATCCCGTTCGCCCATAAAAATTCCTCGAAGTCCAGAGGGTACATATTCACAAGTGTCTCATAACCGACCGGAACTGAATTCTTGCCAGTTTGCTCCTTCTTCTTTTTCTTGTCACCATACCCCTTTACGCCAAGAAGTGAACCGGTTGCAATGACATCAAATCTCCCGTCTTCCTTGAATGCCTTGAGGGCTGTGCGGGCGTCCGGGCAATCCTGTATCTCGTCCAGTATCAGGCAGGTCTTCCCTTCGACAAATCTGGATTCCGGTTTCAAGGCTGTTATCCCGAGAGTTATGGTATTCACATCCTTGTTGCCTGTGAAAGCTGAAGACAAATCAGGTTCCAGAATGAAATTTATATACACGACATTTTCATAGTTCTCATCGGCGAACTTCTTGACGATAAAAGTCTTTCCGCACTGGCGGATGCCCTTGATGACCAATGGCTTTCTGTCAGGTGTTTCTTTCCAGACCATAAGGTCTTCTTCAATTCTTCTTTTCAGCATAAAATCTCGTGATTGACGCAAAATTACACTTTTTCAAGCGAATTGTCAAGATTGAATGCACTTTTCCAAGCGAATAATCGCATGTTGGTTACACTTTTTCCGGATAGCAGTGAATGGCATTCTCGATGGCTGATGGCATCAAGGTGGCACGGCTGAATTTGCTCAATTGATTGAGTAAGTTATGTCCTGTCGGGCTTTTCCTAATCGGAGAACGTCCAGCGGAGGCCGAAACCTATGGAAAAATTGGTCGGACGGTCGGTGTAGATGGATCTGACCGGGGAATGGCCCACGAAGTGATGGCTTATCCCCGGCTCCGCGAAGATTCCGAGCCGGGGGAGCATGTTGAACTGGACTCCTGCGGAAGCGGTTGCCGACCACTCAAGAGGTTTTGGCCTTACGGAACGGCAGGATGTGCCGGTGAACTGTCCGCCACGATAGCTGTCCATTCTGAGCCTTCCTCTCACGGCTTTTTCCATCATTCCGCCGGCACTTGCGTAGAGATTGAAATATCTGGAACTGAATATGTCGAATGAGAGCCTCAGCGGGATGCCTATGTAGTTCAGCGTCTGTTCCCCCTTGCTCCGGCTGCTGCCGTTGTCCTGATTCACGTCGGATGTCAGAATCGACCAAGTGAGACCGGTTTCAGCTCCGAATCTCTTTCCGAAATCGTATCTGACGGAAGCCCCGAATGTTACAGGCATTTTGTGGGAATATTCCATATCGATGTCGGTCGCATTGTCGGCGAATACGATGGCTCCTTTTCCGTCCAGCTCCGGATCGATCCATCCTGCGGATGTGGAGTTCCGGTCAAGCGGATTGACGCCGAACACCCCGTTCATGCGGATACGTTCGCCGCTTGTCGCACCTGTCGCGCTGCCGGCATGAATGCTTGCGCTCAGATGGCTGTGTCCCCGTCCGTTTTCCTCACGGTTCTCGGCGAGGTATCTTCTCCAGGCATCGGCTTCACTCTCGTAGCCCTCGGACGTGTCTGAAATCTTCTTGTCTGCTGCTGCGGCTTCTGACCGTGAGGTTTCTGTGACGAAAGTGTCATCTGAATCATCGCATGTCGTGCTCGTTTCGGCGGCGTTTCCGGAGATTGCCGCGCCGACTGCATCACCGCTTGCCGCATCGGCCGCACCGTCAGATGCTTTCGCAATCGCCCCGACGGAGGCTCCGGCGGCCGCCTTGGAAGCTGTTTTGCGGATTGTTCCGGCGCCGAGTATGTCCGCAGCTTCAGAAGGCCGGCATTCCGTGCTTTCTCCTGGTTCCGTCACGGGCTCGCATGCTTTCTCCGCGACAAAGTCCTGCCGCCTTTCGGGAGCGGCCACTCCGATGTGGTCTGCGGTCAGTCCGGCGGTACTGCCGTTACTGCCGTCGAAGAAAAGGAATACGCCTGCGGCAAGGGCGGCCGCCGCACAGCTGCTCCATAACCATACGGGGACTGACCGCCTGTCCGACACGCCCGCCTTCCTGCTTATGACTTCCCACACTCTGTCAGACGGCTGCTCACGGTAGTCCGCCATCTTTTCCCGCAACTTGTCTGTCCAATCCTGATTCATATCCGAAAATTATTCAATACGCTGCGCGTCCTGCTGCTCATAGTCTCTGATCTTCTGTGCCAGCATTTTCCTTGCCC
>CAVECU010000059.1:0-1125 GCA_963614015.1 uncultured Eubacteriales bacterium | reverse complement strand
CGAAGTTGTATTTCTTCCGCCGTCTCAGATGCTGCAGAGCCTCGTTGACCATTATCCTGCTGATCCACGCCTTCAACGAACCTTCTCCTTTCCATGTGAAAGAGTCCATCGAAGATATGATTTTCATGAATCCCTCCTGCAGGATGTCTTCGGCGGCATCCCGGTCAGGGACATATCGGGTGCACAATGCGAAAAGATATCCGGCCCAGGTGTCATACAGCTTTCTGATGGCTGCATTGTCGCCCTTCCGGACATCATTTGCAAGTTGCTGTTCAGAGCTTTTGCCGATAAACAGTCTCATCGTGGTCCCGAATTTCCGCCTTCTTCCCGGGTCTGCCGGTTACTCGTCGCCACCCCTTGTCCTGTAGTCGAAGGAGATGATTTTGCTGTCGCCGGAATACGTTTTGTATCTTACCCGCAGCTTCACCGTCTTGCCTTCCGTATCGGGAAGATCGCTGAGTCTGAATGCGACATATCCGTCCGCTTCCACTTCTTTACGGTCGCCGCCGTCATTGTGGCGGAATTCCACGAGATACGGGTCGGACTCGTCCACTCCGGTCACGAGATTCACGGTGTGCTGCACCTTGCTTCCGAGACCCCACATTGTCCTGAATCTCAATGTCAGGTAGCCGTCTTCGCAGACCGTCGGAAATGCGTTCACGATGTCCGCCGCATCATTGCCGTATTCTTCCTTGTCCTTGTCGGTGCCTTGGCTTGCGGCTGTCTTCTTTGTCAGTATCTGGCGCATCCAGTTGATATGGCCGATCTGTTCACCCTTCTCCTCGGATTCGATCTTGTAATTTGTGAATGCGCGCACCTCTTCGCTCCCGAAAGGCGATTTGGAAAGATTGCTCGGGCGCACGATGGTGCTGTCATCCAGCTGGAGGTAGAATGTGTCTCCGCTCGGCTTCACTGTCACTACGGCGTTGGCAAACATCTGGTCGGCGGGGATGCCATCGCTTTTCTCGCAGGAAGCCAGTGACACCGCCGCCGTCAAGGTGGCCAGTGCAATCAGAATTCTGTCTGTTTTCATAATATCACGAATTTAGAAGTTGTTTTGAAATAATTCCTCTCTTTTCTTACCCGGCCTTTCCGGCCATTTTCATCTTTGTCATCGGTCACGTA
>CAVECU010000058.1:0-8697 GCA_963614015.1 uncultured Eubacteriales bacterium | reverse complement strand
GAACTGAGAGAGTAGCATCCGGAAAATGCATAGCCGAAATCGTAGGCGGCAGTGCACCCGTAAAACAGATTCTCCGGGATCTCCTGAAGATTGATGCAGTTTTGGAAGGCGGAGCCGAAAAAATTCACCTCGGCAAACGAATCTGTAGTGTTGCCTGCCACGTGCTGAAGTATCGTGTTGTTGACAAAAGCATTGGCCATATTTTTCAGCCCTGTGCGGCCCCACTGCTTGACTTCCGTTATGGACGGAGCCGTTATGTCGGAGGAGTTCAGCGATGTCACCGTGCCGGAAACCTTCACGGTGAATGATCGCGGCTCAGTTATGTTGTATTTATGTACGACTGGAGTGGCGGAATAGTATTCCACGCTGCCGTCGCCCCAGTCAACATAGCAGTCGATTTGCCCAGACAGAGGAAGCTCGGAAGTGAAGTCGTTGGGGATGTTGGCACGTATCTCAAATACCAAGTCTTCCGGAGAGTCCGAATATTCCGTCAGCTGTACAATCTCCACATATCCGAGTACTCTTGTCCCCGTCTGGTCCAGGAGGCTGATTCTTGCGAACCGCCGCTGTCCGGATGTATTCCTCTCCAGTGTAGCCGTGAGGCTGTAGCTGTTGTCCCCGGTCTCGGTGACGGAGATTCTTACCCAGCTTGCGTCACTGTCTTGTGAACATTTCAAGCCGAGAGAAGACCAGATGTCGGCGGAGACTGCGCCTCCGGTATGTGGCACGGCGAATTTGCTCCGGGACATGGAGAAACAGGCAGAAGCCTGGTTGACGGTTATCTCGGCGTATGGCTGTGACTGATTGGTGAGCGCAAAGACTTGTATCATGGCCTGACGGCTGTGGAACAGCTCGTTCTTGGTGGCGGATACGGTGATGGACTTGTCGTTCATCCCGGATCTGGTGTCTCCTGACAGGACGAGCCAGTCAGAATCAGTGCGGATGCTATATCCGAAATTCAGGCTGAACGGGATGATCACTTCGCCTCCATCGGACGGTATCTGATATTCAAGTCCTTGGGAGAACGATACGATGTTCTGATGGAAATTGATGACCCGTACCTGAGAAAAGCCCGAGCCGTCGGTGAGAACCACATTGACAAAACCGTCGCAGTAAGGTGTCGGCGGCGTTATGAGAAGCTGTCCTGATGTGGAACTTGTTCTGTTAACTTTTACCGCATAGTTGCCGTCCGATGAGGCTGAGAGACTGACATCGTCCGCAGCCCCTGTGATAGACCAATCTATCAAGATATCGATGCCGGAGGCTGCGCCGGTCTCATTGTCCTCGATGCTGAGTTTCAGGACCGGGCTCTGATACCTCGGTATCGTCAGGACGGTTCCGTCGGACAGTGTCATTGTCACTTGTTTGTCGGACCATGTGAGGTCTCTGAAGAAAGTCTCGCCGTCGCTTCCGGTGGCTGCTCCAAGTCCGGTCCATGTCGCGCCTTCATCGTAGGAGACCTCCCAGTGTCCGTCAGTGATGCGGAATCTCGGCGTTGTCCCGTCTACACCTCCCGCCTTGATGCGGGCACCGGAGCTGTCCTTCATCCATTCCCCGTCAACGGTCCAATAATAAATCCCGTCAGAATCCTTCGCGATGCTGACTGCCGGCGAATGCCCATCCGCTCCGTCTTTACCATCATTGCCGTTCATGCCTGTGAAGATACGGATATCCCCGCTCTTTACGAAAGTTATCACATATCCGAGCACCGAGACTCCGCCAGTGTCATATATCGGGGTTATGGATTTTATGAAATCATTGGCCTGCAGTGCGGTCACCGCCTTGGACACCGCTTCCAGAGCGGAATTCATCTCCGCACATCGTCTTTCGAGGGTGGAGAGCTTGTCGGCATTGGCCTCGATTTTGTCTTCCAATGTCTTGTTGGACTTGTCGAGTTCATCAAGTATGTCGCCGGTGCAGCCGCATATCAAGCCGGCGCAGAGGGAGAGGGCTATAAGTATATTTTTCATAATTGACGTATTGTCAGTATTTCCACGATGTGGGTATCTGCTCGCTGTCGGTGAAATAGTTTCCGACATATGAGCGGTTATAATATATGTTGGCAATAGGGAAGAACCAGTCCGGCTCGGAATTGCGCTCATACATATGGACTTTGCGTCCGTCTATTGTCGTATATGGAGACTCTCCGGTAAGGCCGCAGGCGAAGAAAACTTCCTGGAAATGCCGGA
Source organism: uncultured Eubacteriales bacterium (assembly GCA_963614015.1). Taxonomy (GTDB): domain Bacteria; phylum Bacteroidota; class Bacteroidia; order Bacteroidales; family UBA932; genus Cryptobacteroides. The sequence continues at coordinate 6,508 of CAVECU010000058.1, read as the reverse complement.
TTTTCCTGTTGTTGTCAAATAGGCCGTGAGGCAGTTCTTTTCCGGCCAGAGCGTGACAGCAGCAGAATGTCTGCCAGAAATTGTTCGCTTTCGGACAGTATGAAAACAGATCTGCCGGGATGCTCTCCAAAGAGGAACAATAGCTGAAGCTGCTTGTGAATGACCTGATCTCGGTGCAGTTGTAAAGCAGTCTCTCCGGGATCGCTTTCAGAGAAGAACAACTTCCGAATACCGTATTGAAGGATTCCAGTTTGGAATTGTTGGCGAAGAGTTCTTCCGGAATGGTTGTGATGCCTGTACAGCCGTCGAACAAGTTGTCGATGCTCGTCAGATTCCTCAGCTCGGCGAAGAGACCTCCCGGGACGGTCTCAATGGAAATGCATTTCTGGAATGTCGCATATAGCCTTGTGAGCTTATTGCAGAAAGAGAACAGTCCATCGGGGATTGCTTTCAGTCTGGAGCAGTGCGTGAATGCGTTGTCCATATTTTCCACGCTCACGAATGCTCCGTTGATATCGTCCGGAATCTTCTCCAGCAAGGTGTTGTTGAGAAAGGCATTGCTCATGTCCGTCAGTCCGGTCAGTCCCCACTGGATGACTTCCGTTATAGAAGGTGCCGTCATATCATTGCTGTAGGAGTGAAGGCTTGTCACCGTGCCTGATATCTTGACAATGTAGTCCGCGATGGCACTCGGATATGTGTGTGAGGGAGAAACGCTGCGGATTCTTTCGGGCTCGCTGCCGTCGCCCCAGTCCACGGTGCAGTCCACCGTGCCGCCAAGCGGGAGTTTCGTGCTGAAATCGTTGGCGTAAGTCGCCCTGACACGAAATATCATATTGTCAGGATTCTCTTCACCTTCGGCAATCTGGGTGACATTTATCTTGCCGAGAGCGACAGAGCCGTCTGCGCTCAGAAGTTCCAGGGACGAAGAGCGCCTGGAGTCGGAGGCGTTGGCATCGGCGGTGAAGTCGAGCCGGTAATAGACATCATCATAGCCGGTCAGCCCGTATCGGAGCCACGTGGCACCATCCTGCACGATTTTCAGACCCAAAGTTGATTTTATATGGACGGTGAATGCCTTCTCCTCCGCATCGAGCATGAACCTGTTCTGACTCAGGTCAAATTCGGCCGCGGACTGGGTGATTACGATCTTGCGCAGCGGGTTGTCCGGCTCATTCTTGGCGAACAATCCAAGTTCGGCTGACCTTGCGGAGAAATCCTTGTTCATCTTGACATCAAGCGTGATGACATAGCTTGTGACCGAAGCCCTGGTCCGGACATCGAAGTCTATCCATTCCTGAGATGTCCCGTCAAGATGCAGGATCTCGTATTCGAAGTTGGTGTTGACAGGGATCTGCACGGTGCTTCCTTTGGCAGGGACCGTAAATATCATACCGGACGGGAAAGAGATCTGCCGTTCATAGAAGTTGATTACTCTTGAGAATGTGTGGCCGGCCCCGTCCGACACTATGAATGTGACGTGTCCGTCTTCATAATGTTTCGGTCCGGTGATGAGTATCCTCCCGTCTGTCAGATTCGCTTTCTCTATCTTTACTTTGTAGTTGCCGTCGGAGGCTGATGTTATCAGAGTTGCGGAGTCCGCATAGCTCAGAGAGTAGCCTATCTGTATGCTCCTTCCGGCTTCTATCCCGGATTCGTCCCCTTCCATGTCGAAGTTAATGCGGATCTCCCTGTATCTTGGGATTGTGAGTTCCGTTCCGTCTGACAGAATGAAATTCACCGCATCGTCCGAGACTGCGATCTCTCTGAAGATCGGATCTCCGTGTCCGCCGTCCGCCTGGCCTGCCGAGATGTAGCTCTTGCCGTCGTCATAGGAGACTCTCCATACGCCGTCTTCTGTCTTGAACAACGGAGTGACTGCATCTGTTCCTTCGACATAGACCGGATTGCCGGAGGGGTCGCGAATGATTTCTCCGTTCACTGTCCAGCAGTATCTTCCGTCATCAGTCATTGTGATGCCTATTTCCGGGGCTTCAGCATCCGCTCCGTCCGCTCCATTCTTGCCGTCCCGTCCGTTCATGATTGTGACGCTGTCGCCATATTTGAATTTGATATCGAATCCCACAGTGTCGCCATCCCGGATGACGGGAGCGATGTCAGTGATGTAGTCCATCCCGTCAATGGCCTTGATGAGCGCTTGCAGCGTTGCTGCGGCATCGTTCAGAGAGTCGCATAGAGCCTGAAGCCTTTCTGTCCGCCGCTCGGCATCCTTTATGGCGTCTTCGTGCTCCACATTGGCAGTCCATATCCGGTCCAGATATGTCTCGCCGCATCCGCCGGCGAGGGTGAGCATCGCAGCCGCAGCCAGGGCCATAATGACTGATTTACCCTTGTGTATCATATTGTATGTCTTATTCGAACACATTGTCATCTTCTTGTGAGTTGAGACCGTAAGTCTTTATTAGGACATATATTTCCGGATCGAGATTGCCCCTGAATACGAAGGACGGATTCTGCCGGCAGGCTTTCAGATAGTGATCCACGGCCTTTCCGGGGTCTCCGGTCCTTGAATAGAGGATCGCCAACAGATAATTCACCTTGTCGGTGGGAGGAAGCGTATTCAGGATGTCCATAGCGGTGGCGTTCCTGTCCATTCCGATGCAGGCTACAGCCGCATTGAAATCCTTGTATTTCATAAGTCTGGAGAAAGCTGCGGCATAGTCCATATCGCGTAGAGCCTGTACGCCTTCCATATAGACGCTGTCTATCACAGTGGTGTGCACAGTGTCCTTGACCATGCCTTTGCGGTGGAGGTAGAAGTTGAATTTGACTGTCCGGAGCTTCGGATAGAGGGTCTCCTTCATGTATTCGTAGAAGGTGCATTTTTTCAGCAAAAGTTCCCGCCTGTCCGGGTCCGCAGTCTCATCGCAAATCCTCTGGAATTCTTCTTTCTGGCGGTCATTCATTACTACATCCGACGAGACGAGAGTCCGCAGGTCTTCCCAGTTTTCGGGAATGCAACGCGGAGTGAACACGATTTTCGAAAAACTGTCTGAAGAGTCAGAGAAGGAGTCGCTTCCGAGCTCCGCGAAGACTCCTCTGGCTCGGGTGACGGAGTCTCTGTAGGCCCGGATATAGTTTCCGAACCAGGCTGAAACCGATTCGGATCGTCTCTGGGCAAGGCGGGCGTTTGTCGAATATGAGCCTTCCGGAGAAGCTGTGGCGCTGATGATTATGGAGTCCAGATCGAAAATGCTGTTCTCGACCAGTGCCGACAGTGTGCGCTCCGTCATGGCAATCTCTTCTGGGTTGCGGCCGTATTCCGGCTTTATCTGTGACTTGCCGAGCTCGAAATCTATCCGGCTTTCGGTATTGGCAAGCGCTCTCCGCTCGATGACGCGGGTCAGATATCGTTCGGTATTGTCCACAAACGCCGAAATGGAACTGATATAGAATGTGAGCGGTTCGCTGCGCGGAATGCTGTACAACTTCTTCTCCTGCTCGAAAATCTCTCCGCTCAACAGGATGTCCACCCGTCTGAGTTTCGGCCTGGTGTTGATGGTCTGCACGTAGTTGTAGATGAAGTCGCCGTTGTCGCTGCGGATGACCGTGTCCAGACGGATCCCTTCGGTGATGATGGGGGATTTGACATATTTTCTGTACATTTTGCCCTTTCTGGCCTTGCGCCTGTCGTTCCGATGCTTCGCGAACTTGTCTGTATAGTGATCCACGGCCTGTCGCTCGCTCACGCCGTAGGCGGAATAGAATTCCTGTTCGGATACATAGGAACTGTCGGTCTTGAATGCGAACACCTGCGGGATATATCGCCGGAGGAAGATTTCCAACTGCCTGATGTTGATAAATTTGGTGGAGTCTGCCACGATTTTGGACAGAAACTTGTCGTACATTTCATATCCTCGCAGCTGAGCTTTTCTATATGCCGCACCGGTGATTATGACCGGGTCAAGCCTGATGCTGTCTTCCATGACGAACATATCAGGATAGAATCTCAGTTGCCAGCGGCTGTCTCTCATTGATGGCGGGACAATGACTTGAAATGCCAGATCGACCTTGCCGTGCCTCTCGGCGATGTTCCTGAACCGGGCCGTGACCTTGGCCGCCACTAGTTCTTCATTGGCGACCATTTCACCTGTTTCCTCATCTTTGACGGCTTTCATTATCAGTAATTCCCTCCCATCCTCATCCTTGACTTTGAGGGTGTCTTTGGTCACGTTTGACTCGTCATTGACCTGCGGGAGGTAATCAGGCTGATTGCCCAGCGTGAGCTGGACTTGCGAAGCGCCTTTGCGGAGATTCTGCAGCTTTTTCTGTGTGGAGCAGGAAGCGGCCGCGATGGCGGAGGCCGCAAGGACGATAGCCGCCGCACCATATAATATATCGTGTAATCGTTTCATTCAGAACATTATCATCAGTGAGATGGCGACATCGTCCAGCGCAATGAAATTCCCCGGCCCGGATTCCCGTATATCCATGCATTTCGTGCAGTGGTACAGGGTGTACTCCGTCTGTCTGCCGCCCCAGCCGCCTATGCCGAAGTCGAGATTAATCCTTTTGCTTATCATCCACGTGTATCCGGCTGACAGACCGATGCCGAATCTGGTGCCCTCATCTACGGCGTACCTCCATATCCCAGTCTTTGAATAGTCAGACCACTGGCCTTTGATTCCAGCCCACCATCCGGAGAATACATACCAGGGCCAGTAGCGGATGCCGGCATAGGCCGTTTTCTGGCAGTTGCGGACGGTTAGTCCGGATTTCTTGCTGTAACTGAAAGGGTTGTACCGGCCTCCGGCTTCGAGGGAGAAATGTCTGGCGATGCTGATGCCCATCTCGAGGTTCGCGGTTCCGTAATTCGCCCATTGCAAAGCATTCGTGGATACCGAGATGTGCTGGGCTTCTGCGGAGAAAGCGAACAGGAAGAATATGACCGGAGCGGAGAGAAATATCTTGAGTATGAAGCCTTTCATCAGCTTGATCTTCTGGCGGAGGCTCCATGTCCGGGGTATTGATACAAGAAAGTGTGGAGCCGTTTTCGTAACTTCCGATGAACGTTCTGGACGGACGCAACAAGAAAGAAACAATCGTACTCCACACCCGACCGATATGAAGTACGTAGTGACGAGAGCGCCACCATCCCACATAATCGAGACAGGCGGGGTGTAAGCGACCGAACCTCTTGTTGTTTGAAAATTGTCCAGATTTTCATCGAGGTAAGGAGAAAAACACCTTCGCAATATGTAACTCTGAGCAGAGAACTGCCCAAAGCGTCACAAAGGTATGAAATAAAACGTGGACTTGCTAAAAAGTTTGCTTGACTCAGCTCCAAAGTGTCAACCTTTCTCAGGGAAGGTCAGAAGGTTATCTGTGATAAGAAACAGTTTTGCGGGAGTGAGATTTTTTGCTACCTTTGTTTCCAAACTTTTGACAAAAATGGCAATTTCTTGGAAAATTTAGATTGTGAGAATTGAAAGACCTAGATATCTGGACATAATGATTCGCTCCCGTGGAAACGGCTCAGTTAAAATCATCACCGGTATCCGCCGAAGCGGAAAGTCCTTCCTGCTTAAGACCCTCTTCAAGGAATATCTTTCAGGTGAGGGCATAGCCTCCGACCACATAATCATCATCGATCTTGAAGACCGAGGGCAATCTGCATACAAAGATCCGGACCACCTGCTTGGTCATTTGTCTGCTCTCATGAAAGACAAGTCTGTATATTATATCCTGATAGACGAGGTGCAGGAGGTCAGGGATTTTGTCGAGGTTCTGTCAACACTGAATCTGAAAGACAATGTAGAAGTATATGTCACGGGCAGCAACTCCAAATTCCTGTCAAAGGATGTAGTGACGGAATTCCGGGGCCGTGGGGATGAAATCCACATATATCCGCTCTCCTTCAGCGAATACCTTCCGGCACACCCGGGTTCCGACCAGGAGGCATGGCTGGATTACTACACCTATGGCGGGTTCCCGCAGATTCTGCTTCAGGATGGAGAAGACAAAAAAGCCACCTTTCTCAAAAATCTCTACCAAACTGTCTATCTGAAAGACATATACGAAAGGCACAAGATAGACCATCCAGCCGAATTTGAAGAACTTGCCAAGGTTCTGGCGTCATCCGTCGGTTCACCGGTCAATCCCAACAAGCTTGCCAATACCTTCAAAAGTCTGAAAAACACCAAGAGCCTCACCAACAAGACAATCGACACCTACCTTAGCCATATGGATGACGCCTTTTTGGTTGAGAAAACGGACCGTTATGATATCAAGGGGAAAAAATATATAGCTTCGCTGTCCAAATACTATTTTCAGGATCTCGGCCTCCGCAATGCCATTCTGTCGTTTCGTCAGATGGAGGAGAATCATATTATGGAGAACATCATCTACAATGAATTACGCTACCGTGGATTCCTTGTTGATGTCGGCAATGTAACGATACGAACCAAGGACCGGGATGGCAATCCAATTCGCCTTACACTCGAAGTCGATTTTGTGGCAAACAAAGGCAGCCGGCGATACTACATCC
>CAVECU010000057.1:0-8724 GCA_963614015.1 uncultured Eubacteriales bacterium | reverse complement strand
GTAGTAACGTCTGCTGCCAAGATTGCATACGAAATCGATTTCAAGGTTTGAGCGCTGCTGTTTCCCATTTTCATTCCGTGCCACGACGGGAACGACGCCGACATCCACATTGAATCCTCTCACTCGCAACTCGTTGTAAATCAAATTCTCCATCAGATGCCCCTTTTCATTCTGCCGGAAGTTGATACGGGCGTTGCGCAGCCCCAGATCCATAAAGTAATACTTGTACGGAGAATTGATATACCGTTTCCCTTTGATATCATAGCGGGTGGCCTTTTCAATCAGGAACGAATCGCAGAGACAGTCGATGTAAGTCTTGACAGTGTCGTATGATATGTCTGACTTCTTCTCGCTTCTGAAAGTATTCGCCAGTTTGTTGGGATTGGTCAAAGCGCCGATGCCCGAGGCCATCATATTGAGGAGTTCATCCAGATCGTCATCTTTACGAATCTCATACCGGTCTTTGATGTCCTTGACATATGTCTCGTCAAACAGCGATTTCAGAAACCGGACTTTCTGATTTTCTGTTTCATACGCCAGTATCTGCGGGAGTCCGCCATACAGCAGGTATTCATTGAGCCCGGCCTGTACGGTTCCAGGATAGGCGGACATGTACTCCTTGAAGTTCAGAGGATACATTTTCACTTCGAAGCCGCGCCCGCGAAACTCCGTGACTATGTCTTTGGACAGGAATTTTGCATTGCTGCCGGTCACATAGACATCTACATTCCTTTTTCTCAGGAAACCGTTCAAGACATCTTCAAAGTGCCCGAGCATCTGAACCTCGTCCAGAAGGATATAATACATCCCGTCATCGCTGATGCGGCTTTCCACAAAAGCGTAAAGATTGTCGGGGTCCCTGAAGTTGCGGTTCTTGTAGTCTTCCAGATCGACTGCAATGATATGGTCGGCAGTCACGCCGTTGGTTTTGAGATATTCAGCAAATATCTCGAACAGAAGGTAGGATTTGCCGCACCTGCGTATTCCGGTGACAACTTTAATCATCCCGTTATGGCGTAGGGAGATGAGTTCGCTCAAGTATTGTTCTCTTTCGATGCCTTTCATCTCTATTCGAATTTTCTGTCACACTGTGACAGAGTTTTCGACTGCAAATATGGGGATTATTTTGTATGGCGGCAAAGGTTAATTGGAAAAGTTGTCACTTGTGACGTTTTTTCGATTAGAGTTTTGAAGCAGTGACCTTCCGGAGCCGGGATTCCCGACAATGCAAATTTTTCCGGTCGGTGACTTGGAATGTAAAATATCATTTTATACTTTTGTTTGGTTTTGTTAAATAGTGTTTTAAACTATGGCTATAACGAGACAACTGCTGAAGGAGGTTCTTCTGGATAATCAGAAGGATGTTATGAGATATGAAGTGCAGAAGAGGAATTTTGATCTTGACAGTTACGGACTTCTGGTGTTCATCGGGGTGCGGCGTTGCGGAAAGTCGTATCTTCTGTACCAAAAGATACAGTCTATGCTTGCCTCCGGTCACACTTGGGCGGAAATGCTCTATCTGGACTTTGAGGACATAAGGCTTGAGGGATTCTCCTCGTCGGATTTCAATATGATTCTGGAATGCCATCAGGAGATGTACGGTTGTCGGCCTATGCTTTTTCTTGATGAGATTCAGAATGTTTCTGGGTGGGAGAAATTCGCGAGAAATCTTGCTGACAGAAAATTCAGCGCTTTCATTACAGGCAGTAATGCCCGTATGCTTTCCGAGGAGGTTATGTCTTCTCTCGGAGGAAGATATGTCCCGGTGGAGGTCTATCCGTTCGATTTACCTGAATGCCTGTCCTTCCGGAAAATTCCCTATGACGGAATGGCAATGTCAGCGACTGAATCCCGGGCGGCTTTTTTCGCCGCCTATGAAGAGTATTTCAGATGGGGAGGACTGCCTGAATCCGTCAGTCTGAAAATCCGGAGAAATTATCTTACAAGCCTGTTTCAGAAAATATATCTCGGAGACATTGTACAGCGGAACGGCATTTCGCAGCCTAAAATTCTTCAACTGATGATAAAGAAGATTACGGAGAGTATTATGCATCCCATTTCCTATAACCGCATATCCCACATACTCTCATCTGTTTCCGGCAAAATCAGCATCCCGACTGTCTCGTCTTACATCTCGGCGGCCGAGAACTCTTGGCTGCTGCTGCGCCTGAGAAACATAGCCTCGTCTTTCTCCGGCCGTGAGGGCCTCTGCAAATACTACCTCATAGACAACGGACTCATTTCTCTCCAACTGCTCAATTCTGACACGATTCTTTTTGAAAATATGGTGGCTTTGGATATGTTCCGACATTATGGTCACGATAAAGACAATGAGACGGTGTATTTTTATTCTGACAATATCGAGGTTGATTTCTATGTCCCGGGGGACGGACTCGCCGTGCAGGCGGCATACAGCATCCGTGGAGAAGATACGAGAAAGAGGGAAGTGGAAGGGCTGGTGAAGATTGCCAAGGTTCATCCCTGCTCAAGACGGGTGATTCTCACCTATGACGAGGAAGAGACCATAAGCGAAGATTCTGTAACAATAGAAGTCATTCCGTTCTGGAAGTGGGCTTTGCGCGGCTGAAGCCGATGTGAAGCAGTTGGGGGAGGTCGGTGTGATTCAGTAACTCAAACTGAACGAAGGAGCGGAATCTGCTTTGCGACGACGCTGCGGCTGAAGCGGTTGTAGCAGGCTACAATGCGGCTAAATTTTTGTCAGCACTCGAAAAAAAATCATAACTAAATCGCTATATTTACAGGGTAAAAGTGCGGATAACCGCAGAAATACCCTATAGGGATGAAGATAGAACGCAAGAGAGACCTCCAGAGATTGATAGACTGCCGAAAGGACGGACAGATAAAGATTATAACCGGCATCAGACGATGCGGCAAATCTTATCTGCTTGGAATCCTATACCGTGATTACCTTCTTCAGAATGGTGTCCCCCCGGAACAGATTATCACACTTGAACTCGACAACGACATTAATGCCCGCTACCGCAATCCTTTGGAATTGGGGTCATGCCTCAGAGAAAAGGTCAGTGACACCGCCAAGGAATACTATATTCTTCTTGATGAGATACAGATGGTCGAGACGGTGGATAACCCTTATCTGCCTAAAGGTTCAGGAGCGAAAATCTCCTTTGTTGACGTCCTTCTGGGTCTGAAAAGTCTTTCCAATGTCGATGTGTATGTGACTGGCAGCAACTCCAAAATGCTGTCATCTGACGTGGCCACCGCGTTCCGTGACAGGGGCGAAGAGATTCACATCGCTCCGCTTACCTACGACGAGTTCTATGCGGCATATCCCGGCGAGAAGCGCTTCGCCTGGCGAGAATTCGTGACTTATGGCGGAATGCCTATGGTCATACAGAAAAAGACCCATGCGGAGAAATCCAAGTATCTTCAAGATCTTTTCTCTCTCACCTACATCAGGGAGGTCATTGAACGCAATCACTTGCGCACGGAGGAGGAGACACTGGGCGAATTGCTCAACACTGTCGCCTCGTCCGTGGGTTCTCTTACCAATCCGACCAGACTGGCCAACACTTTCAAGTCGGCCAAAGGCTTGATGATAAAAAACGAGACGGTTTCCACCTACATCGACTGCCTGATTGACGCCTACATTCTGAGCAGGTCATACCGTTACGATGTAAAGGGGAGGTCATATATTGATACTCCTCTCAAATACTATTTCACGGACATCGGTTTGCGGAACGCTCGTCTCAACTTCCGCCAGCAGGAGGAGAACCACATTATGGAGAATATCCTTTACAACGAGCTCCGCGCAAGGGGATTCAATGTCGATGTGGGCATGGTGGAATACAACCACACCGTAGACGGGAAGAAAATCCGCACGCAGCTTGAAATTGATTTCGTGGTCAATCTGGCGGGGAAGCGGTACTACATCCAATCCGCTCTTACAGCCGCAGATGAGGAGAAACGTCTGCAGGAGGTCAACTCCCTTAATCGCGTTGATGACTCCTACGCCAAATTGGTCGTAGTCCGCGATGAAATTCTGCCATGGACAGACGAGCGGGGCGTGCGTTATATCAACATTGAGGATTTCTTGCTGAAAGAGATCAATGGACTTTGACTTGCACAACAGGGGGAGGAGAGAATATCAATGCGTTAAAAACGAAAGATATTGCTTCATAAACACTTGGATTGAAATTTTATATTATGCTGTAAAAACATTATGTTCGCAACGCATAATTAATGTCGGACAGTGATGTATATTTCCTTGGCGAACGCAGCGAACGAGCCGTAGAGAGCGGCTTTGTCTATGTCTGAGACCGGGGAGATGACCTTCAGGCCGGGTACGGACGACAGCCCCCGCTTGAGCGCACCCTCCATGAAACGGTATGAACGTGAGATCTGTCCGCCGAGCAGAAGGCACTCCGTTCTGTTCTTCTCAAGTATGGGCCGTACATTCGCGGACAGAATCGATGCCGCACTGGTGAAAGTGTCCAAAGCGGCCTTCTCACCCTCTCCTGCACGGCGCCCGATCTCCTTGACGGTCAATCCGGGCTCGTCTTTGGAGCACAACTCTCTGTAAATCCTGATAAAACCTCTCTTCGAGACATAGTCCTCCAGTATTCCGTCGCCATACGGCAGACTGTATATGCTCTCGGCGGGTGATGCCGTGGGAGAAAGCCGGATCTCTCCGTCTATGCTGCAGGCGAACCCGAGTCCGGTCCCGAGCGTTATGATGCAGACATTCGCGAATCCGACGGCGGCGCCTCGGGACATCTCTCCGAGAAGCTGCGCTATCACATCGTGGACAAAACTGACCTTGAAGTCCGGAGGGATGCCCTGAAGTCCTCGGATCCAGTCTTTCAGATTCAATCCGTAAACGCTGCGGAACTTGTGCTCCATCAACGGGATGCCTTTGAAATAGTCAAAAGGCCCGGGGAATGTGGCTGCAAGCCCCGCAGCCTTCATCCCCAAAGCCTTTGATTCGCTGATCCCCCGGCGCAGTGAATGCTCCAGTGACAGCAATATGTCCTCCGCGGTTCCTTCCGAATCCATCGGAACCTGCCAGCATACACCGTCATACAGATGTCCGGCGGAATCCGCAAGTCCTCCCTTGACGAATGTTCCGCCGACATCCAGAAGGACAACAGCGCTGTCAGTCATTCTCGAAACCGTCCTTAAGCATTGTCTTGTGGACGCTGACAGGCTCTTTGCGCAGATTCTCCACCACGTATCTGCCCATATTGGCCGGCACCACGACTATGTCGAGATAATGCGCCTCGAAAGATCTCTCCGGATGATCGATTGAGCGGATTCTGACATGTTCTCCGTTCACGACGGAGAGCACGTGGAACTTGCCTTTCGTATCATCCTCGATACTGGTCTGGAAATCAAGCCTGCGGAGGGAGAAGTAAAGGAGATCGCCCTCTCCGAGAATAACTTCCCGCCAGCCGTCACCCTCACGGGCTGTCCTCGGCTTCTGGACGATGTTCTGTCTTACCCAGGAAGTCTTCCTGTCGAATGCCAGATTGCGCTCGCCATACCAGGTGTGGATAGGTCTCGGCTTGCCGTCGAGGTCCGCCCTGAGGTAGTCGTAAAGCTTGTAGGTGTAGGAGCCGATGGTGAGGCTGCCGATTTCAAGGACAAGCTGGTTGCGTCCTGACGAATGGATGGTGCCGGCCGGAATCATCACCTGAAGTCCCGGCTTGGACTCCTCGTAGCTGACGTACTTCATGTAGTCGAACGGCTCGTGCAGAGTATCTGCCCTCTTGATCTTCTCGATGAATTCGTCAGTGTCGGCATCGTCCCTGAATCCGATGAAAGTTTTGGCATCCTGCCCGGCCTCCACCACATAGTAGCTTTCATCCTGGCGGCCGAATTCATCATAGTTCTCCTTATTCCATTTCTCTCCGGAATGGCACTGGATCGACATGTTGCCGCTGCTGTGCCAGGAATCGTCGTAGTTGAAGCGGATAGGGAAATAGCCGTGGAATTTCTTCACGCAAGGCCCTCCCATCACCGGCACGCCCTCCCTCTGGAGGAATGTGAAATACGGGAATTCAACCTGGTTTTCACCGGCCTGGACGACAATGCTCACCTCCATCGGGATGAGGTCGAAGATCCATGCGCAGTTCTTCATCGTATCCGGCAGGTGACGGATTTTCTGCATATAGGTGCCGCCCCATACGCCTTCCAGATATGCCGGCCTGCAGCGGAACGGGTAGAGCGAGAGTGCGGAAAGCATCTCTTCCATAGTCTGGCGGCTCATCAGCTGAAGCCCGTCAGGCTCATCCGATGGCAGATACCAGTCCAGCACGCCCTCACGGAGAAGTTCGCCGCGAAGTCCCACAGCCATCTCGAAATCAGCATAGTAGCACCTTCTGATGGTGAGATTGACCTTGTTTGCCACAGTGTCGCCATAGTTGGCGAACTGGCCGCGACGTATGCGCAGGATTGATTCTTTCGGGGTCACGTCCAGATAGCACTTCACATCATACAGGCAGCGGAACTCTTTCTCAAGGCATCCGTATCCATAGACTACGGTCACCTTCCCTGAAGCCTTGGCCTGCTTGAGCCTCGTCTTGAACGCTTCTTTCTTCGTATCATCGAATATTGCGGGATAGCCTCCTCTGAAGATCTTGCCGTACAGCAATGTGGGATCCTTGCTCTTGTCCCACTCCAGAAAAGGATCTATCATGTCGTGAAGCTCCTTTTCCGATTTGTATATATCGGCGAATCTGATGACTTCCAGACCGATGCACCTTGCGGCCAATTGCTGCGAAAGGCAATTCAGCAGACGTGTCCAATCGGCGGTCGTGTATCCGTCCATCGCCACGATGACACCCTCGCCGTCCTTGATCATTCCGGCGAAATCAGCCGCCAATTTGGAAGCGGACTTGAGAGTGCCGCATGTGACTCCTTCGATCGTCTCCTTTTTCAGAGCCGGCCTGTTCACCGGGCGCGGGTCGTTGTAAGGAAACGGATTGTACATAAAACTCATAATACTCTATCTTTAAGAAGATTGTACTCTATATAATCTCGTGAAATTCAAAGCCCATCACGTCGGCTACAGCCTTGAGGGACTCACGCCAGTCTCCATCGACGATACCGAAATGCTGTGTCGCACCTATCTTGAGAATCTGCTCGAAGAACGACTTTACAGGTACTGTCGGGCGGAAGATGCTGTGCGAATATGTCGCAAGAATCTGCCTGCCCGGAAGCGACTCGGCCATTCCGCAGATCAGCTTGTACTTGCCGTTGTCCTCGATCAGCTGGGCGAGCGTCTTCATCCCCGGGGAGAACCTGTACCAGGCGAAAGGTGCCCCGGCATATTTCCAATGGGTCTTGGCGAAGCGCACATCTCTGGCGATGACGACATTGCCCTGCCAATTGGGGTCGTTGTGGTCGTTGGGGCCGGCGTGCCCTCCGGCGAATGTCCCGAGGTTATCCTCGATATGGAACGGCTCAAGGAAGTTGATATTCTTGCCTGTCAGAAGCTTGAGGATATAGCAGATGAGACCGGCCCCCGTGTCGGCCTCCGGGACCAGCATCGAACAGGTCTCGTTGAACCATGGGTGGTAGAACCCGGCGCGGCACCCGGCCACCTTGAATGTGGCGGTGTCGATGTCGTTGTACACCATAAGGTCGGTGTCGGAATCCTTCGCGAGCTTCGCCAGCGCAAGCGATGCGATCGCAGAACCCTCGAACTTCGAGTATTCCACATCCTCCATCATCTTGTACTTGCCTGTGAGGGAGTCGCAATATTCCTTCAGCTCCGCCTTCGTGATGGAATCGATCACTTCACCATAAGTCGAATATGGCAGGAAATGCATCTCCGGACCTATCTCCGTGAATATCTTGTATGGATCCATGTAGGTTGACCACATCGCCTCATTGTAGTTCGCCACAAGGCCGATGTTGCTGTGTCTGAGGATAGAACGCACTCTGGCGGCGGAAGCGAAGATTTTTATCTTTTCGTTGGCTTCCTCTCTCGTGCCCATCACCACATGCAGATTCTTCCTCCCCGTTCTCGGAACGGAGCCTGACGCCTCGAGCGAGCCGACCAGTGTGCCGGAGCAGAGATAGTCGATGAAGTCATCTTCGTCAATCGTGTCCTCGAAAGTCATCTTCGGCTTGGCGACATTCACGAAAACTATCGGAATGTCCGGCATGTCGCGCAGGAATCTGATCCAGGCGAAATCTTCGGACCACGAGAGGAACTCCGCTATGACGAAATCCACTTCGGCGTCGAAGAACATCTTCATAGCCTTCTCCGCATCCTCCCTTTCGTAGGTGATTCCCGGATATTCAAGATCCAGAAAATCCAGTCCGTCCATTATCTTTTCAACATCGGCAGACTTCCTCTCTCCGTAGGTTCCCCTGGAAAGCCCCTCGCCGAGGTTTTTGAAGCGGGGTGAGGCCACCAGAAGCAGTCCCGCCTTCGCTTTTCTGCACTTTTTGTCAACGTTCATATTCAAGTATTTTATTCTTATATCTTCTTATCATTCAATTGTCTTGCAGGTCTTGCGATTCTTGAAATCCTTGTTGTAGAACAACTTGGCAGAGATGATCATCGCGATTCCGCAGACAGCCCAGACTGCCGCGAGCATTGTGATGCCCAGTGAGAGCCCGGCGGCCTCCTTGACTGCTCCGAGTACGATCGGAGCGAGCGCTCCGATTGCGAAGCCCGTCATGATCATCACTCCGGAAGCCGAGGAATGGTATTTTTCAGGGATTACGTCATAC
>CAVECU010000056.1:0-8734 GCA_963614015.1 uncultured Eubacteriales bacterium | reverse complement strand
CGGCAAAGTGAAGAAGATAATGCCCGCTCTAAATGCCGCATTTGTCGATATCGGAGACGAAAAGGAAGCATTTGTCCACTATCTTGACCTCGGCCTGTATTTCGACGCTTTCGACGAATTCGTCAGAAAGACCAACACGAATACTTCCGCCGGAGACATATTCTCCCACATCACCCTCGGTCCCGTTCTGGAGAAAGAGGGTCAGATCGAGAAAGTCCTCAAGCAGGGACAGATGATAATGGTCCAGATCGTCAAAGAGCCGATCTCCACAAAAGGTTCCAGACTGTCAGCCGAGATTTCATTGGCAGGACGAAACATTGTACTCCTCCCTTTCGCGAAGAAAGTGAGCATTTCCCAGAAAATCTCTTCAAAGGAAGAGAAAAAAAGACTTGAAACACTCGTCAAGAGCATACTCCCGGTCAATTACGGCGCCATCATCAGGACGGCGGCCGAAGGCAAAAACGCCGCGATATTGGTTTCCGAGCTGAAATCGCTTATCAGCAAATGGGAAGGCTCCTGGCGCAAACTGTCCAAGAACAAGAATGTCCAGCTGCTCTTCACCGAGTACAGCAAGACCACAACGATCCTGAGAGATCTCCTCAACGATTCGTTCTCCAACATCTATGTCAATGACAAGAAGGAGTATGAGGAAATCCGCAAGTACATAGCCCAGATCTCCCCCGAGCAGGAGAAGATCGTGAAGCTCTATGACGGCCGCGAACCTATCTTTGATCACTTCGATGTGACACGGCAGATCAAGAGCTCGTTCGGCAAAGTGGTTCCCATCAGACAGGGGGCATATCTTGTCATAGAATCGACAGAAGCACTTAACGTTGTGGACGTCAACAGCGGCATCCGGGCCAAGACCAACGACCAGGAGGAGAACACCTACGAGGTGAACCGCTATGCTGCTGAAGAAATCGCCAGACAGCTGAGGCTCAGAGACATGGGCGGCATCATCATCGTGGACTTCATCGATATGGAGAACGCCGAGCACAGAAACGGTCTCTACAAATATATGACCGAGCTGATGCAGGATGACCGCGCGAAGCACAATGTCCTTCCGCTCACCAAGTTCGGGCTGATGCAGATCACCCGGCAGCGTATCCGTCCGGCGACAGTGATCAACACCGCCGAGGTGTGTCCGGTATGTCACGGCACAGGCAAGATCTCCCCGAGCCTCATCATCGACGAGGACATCGAGCGCAAGATCGACCACTACGTAAACGATTTGAAGATCAAGTCACTGACTCTCAAGACAAGTCCCATTCTGGGAGCTTATCTCACCAAGGGTCTGTGGTCTTTCGTAGGGAAATGGAAACGCAAGTACAAGTGCAAGATCCGTCTCGAGGAGAGTCTGGATTTCAGCGTACTGCAGAATGAGTTCTACGATATGGACGGCGTGAAGCTCGAGGGCTGACGACCGTCACATGGTGTGAATAAGAGGTGAGACTAAGAAAAATTCCGTTGAATTTTTCTTAGTCTCACCTCTTATTTTATGAGATTCCGTTTGCGATTTGTTCACTTACTCGTTAACTTTGCATTATGGAAAAGGAATTCATCAGGAGAGTTGTGGCGTTTGAAGACCATTTCAAAGAGTTCAAAAAGACTCTGGACAGAGAGGTGTTACAGAAACTGTATCAGATTCTCACTCTGATAATGGTAGTTGAGGTTGTTCCTGTCAAATTTCTCAAGTCGATTGAGGGGAAAAAAGGATTATATGAAATCCGTATCGAGCAGCGCAGTAATATTTATCGCGTATTCTGTTGCTTTGACGAGGGAAATCTTGTCATCCTGTTCAATGGATTTCAGAAGAAAACACAAAAAACGCCGCAGGAGCAATTGGATAAGGCGGAGTCCCTGATGAAAAAGTATTTTGAACAGAAAAACAAGCAAGCGAAATGAAGGACATAGACCAACTTGAGAACAACAAACTCACCCCGATTGAGAACTATATCGCGGAGGATTTTGGAGAGATAGGCACTCCACAGCGGGATCAGTTTGAAATGGAGTGCGATGCTTTTATTATTGGCGAGCAACTCAAACTGGAACGCACCAAGGCAGGACTCACCCAAGAACAATTGGCTGATAAAATTGGGACAAAGAAGAGTTTCATATCCCGCGTAGAGAGGGGACACGCTGATATTCAGTTATCAACCCTTGTCAAGCTGTTCCAGGGATTGGGGCGTCAAGTCAGTGTCAGAGTATTATAATGTCGCAGTCGTGTCCGCAGGGGTTATGGTACCCTTGTAGAGAAGAAGCTCAGGCCTTGGGGTAGTGGACATGTGGACGGTGACATCCTTGAGGAAGCTGCGCGGCTCCTCCCCGACATTGGCGAACGTGAACTTGATCTGGCCGCTCTCCCCCGGCTTTATCGGAGCCTTGGACCACTCCGCAGTGGTGCAGGAGCAGGACGATGTGATATCGTAAATCACTATGACGGTATCGGAGTTGTTCTTGAAAGTGAACACCCCGTGCTGCGGCCCGGCATTCTGCGGGAATTTCCCCAGGTCATAAGTATCTTTCTCGAACGTGAGATGGCGCGGCTTCACATTCGCTTTTTCATTTACTTGGGGCGCTCCGCCGAGGCATATCTGCGACAGAACTGTCGCGGAGGCCAGCACAGCCGCCACTGTGATGCAAAGTATCTTTTTCATCTGTTTCTAAGAAGCTGTTTTGAAACCGGCCCGCAAGCCGTACGCAGGCCCGGGACACGGGACTTTAAAGGTACTTATTCTGCGGCGGATATTCAAATATGAACAAAAAATTCATATATTTGTTGAGCGAGCAGGATACAGACAATTCTATTATAACCCATTTTAATTCCAGCATTATGAAACGTTTACTCACGATCATCTCAGCCTTTGCATTGACGGCGTCAGTGACTGCCGCAAGTGCACAGGAGCAGAAAAGCGAGTTCCGGCCGCACTGGTCCATGCAGGTGCAAGGCGGTGTGGGACACACGGTCGGCGAGACAGCATTCACCGACCTCCTTTCACCGGCGGCGGCGATCTACGGCAGATACGATTTCTGTCCGGTATTCGGCCTCCGCGCCGGCTTGTCAGGATGGCAGGCAAGAGGTTTCCTCTCCGGCAGCACCGGCGCCTCCACCCCGCATCTGGACTACAAGTGGAACTATCTCCAGGGCGATGTCGACGCTCTGTTTGACCTCTGCAACATCTTCGCAGGATTCCGCGCAGGACGCATCTTCAACCCTTACCTCCTCGCCGGAGTGGGCGGCAACTACTCTTTCGGGCAGGATGACAAAGTGAAGAACAACACCGACCGCTTCAGAGATCCTGACTTCGTGTGGACGGACTCCAAGTTCTTCCCGGCATGCCGTCTCGGCGCCGGTGTCGATATCAGGCTCTCCAATGTCGTGTATCTCAGCATCGAGGCCAACACCAACATCCTTCCCAACAAGTTCAACTGCAAGTCAAGCGACAATGTCGACTGGCAGAACAACCTCCTCGCAGGTCTCACGTTCAAGTTCGGCGGAAATTCCGGAAAAGCTGCCGCGCCGGGCACGGTGACTGTTGACCGTCCTGCGAAGACTGCCGCAAAAGCGGCTCCGTCAAAGACCGGAAAGCCGGCACCTGCAAAGGCTGAAGAGGCCGCTCCGGCAAAGACAGAAAATGCCGCTCCGGCAAAGGCTGAAAAGGCAGCGCCTGCCGCAGGGGCTCCCGACACATCCAAGGCCGCCGCGGCTCCCGAAGATTCCAAGGCTCCGAGCTTCGAGCCGATATCCGACAACATCTTCTTCACCATAGGCAGGTACGTCATCTCCGCATCGGAGCAGGCCAAGATCGATGCTCTCGCCGCCAAGATGAAAGCTGCCGCACCGGCAAGCATTGTCATCTCCGGCTATGCCGACAAGGGCACCGGCTCGGCCGCAAGGAACATGTTCCTGTCACAGAAGAGGGCTGAGGTTGTCAAGGCCGCGTTCGTCAAGGCCGGCATCGCCGAGAAGGATATCGAGATCAAGTTCTACGGTTCCGAAGTCAATCCTTTCCAGATCCCTGCCCAGAACCGTGTCGCCGTCTGCATAGTGTACGCCGAATAAGCTCGCAAGGCAGAATATAACGTAAAAGCAAGCATCCCTTCCGTGGAAAAGATGCTTGCTTTTACTTTTTTTGTGCGAGCGAAGGGACTCGAACCCATACGCACGAAGGCACCAGATCCTAAGTCTGGCTTGGCTACCAATTACAACACGCTCGCAGATTCGTCTGCAAATATAGTGATTTCCGGAGAATATCTGCGCCATTTGTCGATGAGAGCCTCCATATCGTCCGGAAGAGCGGAGTCAAACCTCATGAACTCCCCCGTCCGAGGATGCACGAAGCCAAGAGTCTTGGCGTGCAGCGCCTGCCTCGGGCACAAGGCGAAACAGTTGCGAATGAACTGTTTGTACTTGGAATAGATAGTACCTTTCCTGATTTCCGCCCCGTCGTAGCGGCTGTCGTTGAACAGCGGATGTCCGATATGATGCATATGCACCCTTATCTGATGCGTGCGCCCGGTCTCCAGACGGCACTCCACCACGGTGACATAGCCGAACCGCTCCAGCACGCGGTAATGCGTGACGGCATGCTTGCCGCCCTCGCCGTCGGGATAGACCCGGAAGCGCAGGCGGTCGTTGGGGTCTCGGCCGATATTGCCCGTAATGGTACCCTCGTCTTCAGGCAGATTGCCCCAGACGACGGCGACATATTTCCTCTCTATAGTGTGCCGGAAGAACTGTCCGGCAAGATCCAGCTGGGCCTCATCATTCTTGGCCACGACCAGAAGCCCGGAAGTGTCCATATCGATCCTGTGTACAAGGACGCCCATCCTGCCGTCATTCTCCGCCGGATCGGGCGACAAGTGCAGATGGTAGGCAAGCGCATTGACAAGAGTCCCGTCGAAGTGTCCGTGACCGGGATGAACCACCATCCCGGCAGGCTTGTTCACGACCAGCACATCGTCATCCTCATACACGATGTCAAGCGGAATATCCTCCGGCTGCACCTCGATGCCGCGCCTCTCGTAGGGCATCATGAAACGGATGACATCACCCGGACGGACTATCATATTGGCCTTGGCGAGCTTCTCCCCGAGCCTGACATAGCCGTTCTTTATGGCGAGCTGCACCCTGTGGCGCGACGTGTCCATAAGATGGCACGCCATATATTTGTCTATGCGCAAGGGCGTCTGCCCGGCATCCACATTGAGCCTGAAATGCTCGAACATCCCCTGTTCGTCGCCTTCTCCCGCGGCATCCGCATCGGGAGCCACTCCGGCCCCGAGCTCCCCCGCCCCGTCAAGGAGGATTTCGTCATCGTTGTCTTTCAGCTGTGACATTGTTGCATCTTCGCTTTGAAATGATTTTTCGGCCCGCCGCAAGTGTCCGCTCCGGCAGCATCCGCCGCCCCGGGCACTTCCCGATAACACCGGCGCCCCGTCCCTGCGGCTCCGGCGGCCCCGACAGATTCCGCATCCGCCGATATCAGCGGTCTGCGGCAGCTTTGTGGAGAAACAGCGTGACTCCGGTGCCCATCCCCACAGGATCTTCCGACGGCTGCGGAGTCTGCTTATAGACCACCGCATCCAGAGAGTCGCTGAAAGTGACTATCCCCTTGTCGAACCGGAGCCTTGCGACGTTGAGCGAATTCTCATGTATGGCATCCACGGCACGCATATATTTCATTCCGGACACATCGGGAATGAACGTGAGGTAGTCCTCGGCATTCAGCCCCACCACCAGATCTATCTCAGCGCCGCTGTCTATCCTGCGGCCGGCGGCTATCGGCTTCCCCCTGTACAGCTGGCGGAGCACATTGTTGGTCGCGATATCGTCCTCATACAGAAGCTTTCCGAGCATCAGCCCGTTGGAGAGCATCTCGGCCTTGGCCTGACGCATCGACAGCCCCACCAGGTCGGGCATCGTCACCCTCTTGGGGCGGACGGAGTTGATGGTGAGCATCACCCTGCGTCCGGTCTTCACGCCGGCCCCGGCCTTGGGATTCTGCGAGAACACCAAGCCTCTGCCCATCTTGCGGACATATACGGAGTCCGTCACCTCCACCCGCACGCCTGCTGCGGCCGCAGCTCTTGAAGCCTCAGCCACGCTCATATTGGAAAAATCCGGCACTGCCAGCTTCTGCCCGTGATGCGTGGCGAAGTTCAGCGCCACGGCACAAGCCGTCACCAGCGCCAGTATGGCAATGGCCGCACCGAGCAGGTTGCGCACTATCCAGTTGCCGAGAAATCCCTTGATATCCATATTATTCAATCATTCTTTCCATCACACGGTCTCCCCACGTCTTGTCCCCTAAAGGAATATCACCTCCATAAGCCCCTCCGTGACGAGGGCGATGCCGATAATCGTCACGAGCACACCGGCTATACGATTGATCCACAGCACCGTGCCGAGCTTGAAGCTCTTCCTCAGACGGCTGAAGGACCATGAGAAGAAAAACCAGTACAGTGCCGAGCCTCCGCTGACGGCGAGCAATATCGGAGCCACCCTGAAATCGTGCGGCTCAAGCTCGATCCCGAAGAAGGCGAACAGGGCGAATATCACGAAGATGGCTCCGGGGTTGGAAATCCCCAGTATCACAGCCTTGAAGAAATCTTTCAGCGAATACGAAGGCGAGCTGTCCTCCTTCTTCATCTTCCTGAACGGATCCTTGAACGCCAGACTGCACCCCAGGAGCGTCACCACCGCTCCTCCGCCGACCATTATCAATATCCTGTTGTTGTCAATGAAAGTCTCGGCAAGAGCCAGTGCGAACATAGCCAGGACCGCATAGAGCGTGTCCACGAGACAGGCGCCCATCCCCGCTGTGAATCCGGCCTTGTGACCTTCGCTCAACGACTTCTGTATCACGAGTATGGCTATCGGCCCCAGAGGGACAGACGCACACACTCCGATGAGGAGTCCTTTGAAGATATCCAGCAGCATACCTGACGATGACTTCCTTGCGGCAGAGGCCTCCCCCGCCGCCGGAGTGCAAATATAATCATTTCAAAACAGCTTCTAAATTCATATCTTTGTTTTCCTTTACAAATACCAGGACGCGATGAAGCTGATTCAGCATATTGACAGGCAGGACAAGACAATGGCCTTTTTGGCCGTATTGTCCGCAGTGATAATGGGAGTGCCGTTCATTGTCCCGCACACCGGGGCGCTGGCGCTGCTTGGCCTCGTTCCGCTGCTGTGCATGGAGCGGATAGGCACGCTCGCGGGCAAGAAGCGGATGTGGCTGTGGCACTACACGGCATTTGTCCTGTGGAATGCGATGACCACCTTCTGGGTCTGCAACGCCACTGTGGGAGGCGGCGTGTTCGCCATCCTCGCCAACGCCCTGCAGATGTCAGTCGTGTTCGGCCTGTTCCGCTGGAGCAGACGGGTGCTCAAGGGGGCGCTTCCCTATATATTCCTGGCCCTGTTGTGGATAGCGTGGGAGAGGTATTATCTCACCTCGGCGCAGATCTCCTGGCCGTGGCTGGTGCTCGGCAACGCCCTCGCCCGCACCGTGTCTCTGGCTCAGTGGTATGAATATCTCGGAGTCCTCGGCGGCTCGCTGTGGATATGGGCCTGCAATCTGGGCGTGTTCGGTCTGATGGTGAGCCTGTCGGACGGCAGCTGGTCTAGGTGGGGCGGCAAGGCCCGCTTCGCCGCTCTTGCGGGATGCGCTGGAGTGTTCCTCATCCCCGCTGCGATATCGGCGGCGATGTACGTCTCATACGGGGAAGACACTTCCCCGCAGCTGGATGTCATAGTCCTGCAGCCGGACATAGATCCCTACAGCAAGTTCGAGGCCCTATCCCAGAGCCAGCAGAACGCCATCCTCGCAGGGCAGCTGGAAGATGCGCTGTCCATGCGCGGAAGCGATACGGCAAGGATGGTCCTGGCAGTGGCTCCGGAGACATTCACCGGGGACATCGTCACCGGCCATCTTGAGGACAGCCCCACCTGGCGCAGATTCAGAAGTCTCCTCGCCGGATATCCCGGGGTCAATCTCCTCTACGGCGCGTCCTCGATGACTTATATCCGCTCCGGCGCCAGGCCGTCCCCCACGGCAAGGCATCTCCGTGACGACCTGTGGCTGGAGACGCACAATTCCGCCCTCGTCATGGACGGGACGGGACAGGGAGAGATCTATCACAAGTCCAAGCTGGTGGTGGGCGTGGAGATGATGCCGTATCCGTCCGTACTGAGGAGCGTGGATGATCTGCTCGGCGGTGTGATGGGCCGATGCGTGGGACAGGAGGAAGTGTCGCTGCTCGGCTGCGTCGCGAGAGATTCCTCCGGCAGGGTCATCCGAAGTGTGCCTGTAGGCTGCGCAATCTGCTATGAATCAGTGTATCCGGAGCATTGCGCCGAATATGTGCGCAAGGGTGCGGAGCTGCTCGCAGTCATCACCAATGACGCCTGGTGGGGTGACACACCCGGGTACAGGCAGCATCTGAGCTATTCCTCCCTCCGCGCCATCGAGACACGCCGGGACATCGTCAGGAGCGCGAACACCGGCATCTCCGCCGTCATCAACCGCAGGGGTGATGTCGTGGAGCGGACGCAGTGGTGGGAGCCGGCGGTCATCTGCTCGAAGGCTCATCTCGGCGGCGATGTCACGTTCTTCGTGCGGCAGGGCGACATCACGGGCCGACTGTGCGTGTTCCTCGCCGTCCTCCTGTTTCTGTCCGCCACAGTCCGCAGCATCATCGCGAGGGACCGGCGGAAAGGATAGCC
>CAVECU010000055.1:0-8787 GCA_963614015.1 uncultured Eubacteriales bacterium | reverse complement strand
AAGGATATCGACAAGATCGTTGTGAAGTCCGTTGATGACCCAGTTGTAGGTGTCGCTCCCCAACTTGTACTCACCCCTGATCTCGCTGATTTTCGTCACCATGTCATTCAGCGCATTCACTCTGGCCCAGAGTTCGGCCTTCACAAGGTGATCATATCTCCAGAACGCCGGAGTCAGCGTCACGATGTAGCCGTCTTCGACCAATCCGTGCAGCAGCACGTATTCGTCCACGAGACTCTGGTTGTCGAGAGTGGTGACACTCGGCAGTTTCTCCGACCAGGCCACCTGGTCATCGGCATCTCTTGGAGGTGTGGACGGCTTCACTTTCTTGACACCATACTCAGCCTCGATAGGATAGCCGAGCGGGGCGAAGAGGGCCGTGTGGGTCTCAGGCAGTCTGACCGTAGGAGCCTCATCTTCAGCATTCCTGTTGCCGTCAGGGCCGAGCATCGCATTCGCCCTGTTCTCCAGTTCACGGTTCTGTGCGGCAGTCTTGCTGTCGGTCTGCTTGATGATCTTGCCTGACACGTTCGTGCCGGTCACCTGATCTATCTTCTTGCCGGCTTCCTGCTTGGCTTTCTGCTCAGCCTGCTGCTTGGTCTTGTCAGTCTGCTGCTTTACCTGCTGTTTCACCTGCTGCTCGACTTTTTCTGCGGCTTTCTTGAGCTTGTCCTTGAGAGACTGGGCCGGCAGCTCCGGCATGGAGATGGCCATCGCCAAACCGGCGAGAAGTGCTGCGTACGCTTTCATAATCAGTGATTGTTAATAGTTTAGAGGCTGTTTTGAAATGATTTTTCCATTTTCGGATTCCGGGCTTCCGCCTGCACAGGCCTATTCCGCCGTATCCGGAACGGACTCCGCGCCGCAAAGCATCCCGGCAGCGGCTACTGCGCAGTTGATGCCGTCAATCGCCGAAGACACGATGCCTCCGGAATATCCGGCGCCTTCTCCGCAAGGGAAAAGCCCCGGTACACCGGTGCACTGGAATGTCTCCGGATCCCGTACTATGCGGATCGGGGAAGATGTCCTCGACTCCACTCCGAGAAGAAGGGCGTCGGACGTGTAATACCCGCGCATCTTGTTGCCCGCCAGAGGGAAAGCTTTCTGGAGACGTGTGCTTATACACTCCGGCAGAAGCGTATGGAGCGGTGCCGACACCACGCCGGGGCGATAGGAGGTCTCCGGCAGGTCATCCGACATCTGCTCCTCGCAGAAATCGGTCATTCTCTGTGCAGGAGCGCACATGGCGTTGAATGAGCCGTCCGGTGACGGCACGGCATTGTCCCTGACATATTCATACATCTTCTTCTCCACATCGTGCTGGAAATTCAGCAGCGAGAAAGCTCCGTATTTCCTGTATTCCCCGGGCACATCTTCCGGCTCGATGGAGACCACCACTCCGGCATTGGCCCAACGCGAGTTGCGGGCGGAATTGGACATGCCGTTGAGGACCGTATAGCCGTCTTCCGTAGCGGAAGGCACCAGTATGCCGCCAGGGCACATGCAGAACGAGAACACTCCCCTGTCATCCACCTGCTCCACAAACGAGTACTCCGCCGCCGGCATCTGCGGCTCCCACTGTCCGCGGTATCTTATCTTGTTGATGAGCGCCTGCGGATGCTCCACACGCACGCCCATCGCAAATCCCTTGGCCTGGAGTTCCCAACCCTTGCGGTCGAAAAGCTCATAAATATCTCTTGCTGAATGACCTGTGGCCAGGATAACGGCCTTGGCTCTGTACTTCACGACAGACTTGCCTCCGTCCGCATCCTCACACTCCGCCGTCACGGTGAACACTCCGTCTTCACCTCTGTCGATATCGGTCACTTTTGTCCTGAAATGGTATTCGCCGCCGTGGCCGGTTATGCACTCACGTATGCCGGCGACGAGTCTCGGAAGCTTGTCGGTGCCTATATGAGGGTGAGCGTCAATCAGAATGGCAGGATCCGCCCCGAAAGCGACGAACTGATGCAGGACTTCCCTGATGTCGCCCCGCTTGGAAGATCTCGTGAACAGTTTGCCGTCGGAGAATGTGCCGGCTCCGCCCTCTCCGTAGCAATAATTGGAATCGGGATTCACGGCCCCCGTCCTGGAAAGTTTCGCGATGTCAGTCTTTCGGGCGCTGACATCCTTTCCGCGCTCGAGAATGACGGGCTTCAGCCCCAGAGTGAGCAGTTTCAGCGCAGCAAACATGCCGGCCGGACCGGAGCCTGCTACAATGACCGGCTCGGCGCCGCCCACGTCCCCGTACTCCGGCAGGGAATACTCCTCATACGGCTCGCCCCTCCTGTAAGCCTCGATCTTGTAACGCATTGTCACGTCGCCTCTCGCATCGATGGAGCGGTGCACTATATGACACGTGGCATCGGCGTTCACCATCGTGGGCTGATATGACTTCGTCGGATCTATCACGTTGATGACGGCATTCCCCCTGAGGCGCAGAGCCTCCGCGGCAGCCGTCCTTATGTCATCCAATCTCGGTTCCCTGCCAAGCCTGCAGGAGACTTCAAATTCCACCATATAAAAACTGTTCTGAAATAATCTGTTTTAAGAAACTTCTAGAAATCCGCCATTCTGGACACCGGAGCAACGTCAAGAGGCGTCCTCTCGCCGTGCAGATAGTGGTAATATCCGGCTATCGCGATCATTGCCGCATTGTCCGTAGTGAACTTGAACTCGGGAAGGTATGTGTTCCAGCCACGCTTCCTGCCCTCTTCAGTGATACGGCTGCGCAGGCCGCTGTTGGCCGACACGCCCCCTCCTATCGTGACTTCACGGATGCCGGTCTGCTTCGCGGCCTTCACAAGCTTGTCCATGAGGATGTCTATGAGCGTCTTCTGAAAGCTTGCGCAGATGTCTTCCTTGTTCTTCTCCATGAAGTCCGGGTCCTTGGCAATCTCATCCCGCACGAAATACAGCAGCGATGTCTTGACCCCGCTGAAACTGTAGTCCAGCCCCGGGATATGCGGCTTGGCGAACCGGAACCTGTCCGGATTCCCCTCCTTGGCCAGACGGTCTATCACCGGGCCTCCCGGGTATCCGAGCCCCATCATCTTGGAACATTTGTCAAAAGCTTCGCCCACGGCGTCGTCTATGGTCTGGCCCAGAATCTCGTATTCCAGAGGACTGTTCACCTTGACTATCTGCGAATTGCCTCCCGACACGAGAAGACAGAGATACGGGAACTCCGGATGGGCGTTTTCCTTGCCTTCCTGCTTCACGAACCCTGCAAGGATGTGCCCCTGCAAGTGATTGACCATGATGATGGGAATCTCAAGCGAGATGCTCAAAGCCTTGGCGAAGGAAGTCCCCACGAGAAGCGATCCCAGAAGCCCCGGGCCCCTGGTGAACGCTATGGCTGTCAGGTCCTGCGGCCTCACCCCTGCCTTCGACAGGGCTTCGCTCACCACTGGAACGATGTTCTGCTCATGCGCACGCGATGCCAGCTCCGGCACCACACCTCCGAAATCCTTATGAACCTGCTGACTGGCTATGACATTGGACAACAGATATCCGTCACGGATCACAGCCGCCGAAGTATCATCGCAAGATGACTCTATGCCGAGAATTATATCAGAGTGCTCCATATCCATCAAAAGCCTGCGCACAATACGTCCGCAGAACCCCACAAAGTTAAGAAACGGATTCCACATCGGCAAAACTCATTTCTCCGGGAGAAATTTCATCCGGCCCACGAATATCCACGGACTGCGTCGCACCTGTATTTTTGCACATTGACCGGACAATGACTATTTTTGTGAGATTTGCGCGGACTGCACCGCACACTCAAGAAAGCAAATTCAGAACGCCATCAGAAGAGCCGCAAAGATACTCTATCGCCCGATAGTCACGCTGGTGACGGCAATCGCCGCCGCCCTGATAGCCGCACAATCATCTCCCGTCCAGACATTTCTGGCAGAGCGGGCGCTTGATGCCCTGCGCAGCCGCATAGACGGCGAAATAAGCGTGGGCAAACTGCATGTCAGCCCGTTCAAGGCGATTGTCCTGAAAGACGTGGTCATCACCGATGGCCATCCATATGCCGCCTCCTATATGACAGGAAGCGCCGACACCCTGTTCCGCGCCGGATATGTCACAGCCAGATTCAGTCTGAAAGGGCTCTTCGGCGCGGAAGGGATACATCTGTCCGAGGCCGGGGTTTCCGATGCGATGCTCTACTTTGCGATCGAGCCACAGAGAGACAGTCTCGACGCATCCAACAATCTGAAGCGGATATTCCGGCTCGGCGGGGGCTCGTCCGGAGGGCCTTCCGACACGGAGATTTTCTCCATAGACAAGATCTCCGTGGAGCGGATGTCCTTCATAATGAAGAATTTCCGCAAAGACCGCAGCAGATTCGCCGAATTCGGCATCAACTGGTTCGACATGGAAGTCTCGGACATCAGTCTCAGCGGCAGGAGGCTGCGGATGAAAGGCGGCAGGATGTCCGGCGTCTGCGACAGACTTTCCTTCCGCGAAAAGAGCGGATACGAATGCGGATTCATCTCCGGAGAGGCCTCCGTAGGCGGCGGACGCACGGAAGTTAGCGGGTTCCGTCTCAAGGACGCGCATTCCGACATCGTCATCCCCGACATGCTGATGAGCTATGAGAATACTCATTCGTGGTCAAATTTCACCTCGGAAGTGAGGATGCGGGGACACATATCCGACAGCAGGGTGAGCTTCTCCACCTTGAAATATTTCGCTCCTGCGCTCAGAGACAAGAACTTGGAAGTCTCGATAAGCGGAGATGCCGACGGAAGCGTCAGCGACCTCGCCTTGGATGGAGTCAGCTTCCGCACAAGCACGATATCCGTGGAAGCGGACGGCGCGGAGCGGCGCGCGGACGGGATTTCGGGCTGCCTGTCCGGCACATTGCGGGGCCTCCCCGACACACGCGGGATGAGTGCGGATGCCGATGTCCGCTCCATCGATTTCACCGCCGTGGAACTTGAGAATTTCATAAAGGGCTGGGCTCCTGCGCCCGGTCTCAACCTCGGAAGGTGGTGCAGCGGAGATGTACTCTCTTTCAGCGGCAAGGTCCGCGGACATCTCAACTCGTTCTCCGTCTGCGGGCAGCTGTCCGAGGGCGAAGGCTCCGTCATCACAGACCTGAGCATCAAGCATCTTCTGGACAAGGGCAGGCCGCTGAAGATATCGGGCACCGTAGATACGGACCGTCTGGACATCGGAAGAGTCACAGGCGTCGGAAGCCTTGGAGAATGCGATCTGCACTCCGTGCTGTCAGCCGAAGTCGGCGGAGGGGTCACCGGCCTGGACATAGACTCGCTGCACATTTCGCGTCTGGGCGCACTCGACTATGAGTATCACAACATTTCGGCCGCCGGAGTCTTCAGCGACAAGGCTTTCGACGGACGGATAGTCTGCAGCGACCCGAATCTGAACTTCCTGTTCCAGGGGATATTCACCCTGTCATCCACGACAAGAAACGCCTTGTACAGGTTCTACGCCAACATCGGCTATGCGGACTTGAATGCGCTGAACATAGACAAGAGGGGGACATCCAGGATAAGCCTCACCACGCAGGCCAACTTCACCAGAATCAGCGGTGAAGACGTGATAGGCAACATCGACATCCGGGACATCCTGCTGGAGGACACTCACGGCCGGCACGACATCGGGGACATCTCCATCGTATCCCACGCCAATGACGACGTGAACCGCATCCGGCTGAACTCGAAGTTTGCGGAAGGCTCCTACGTGGGCAGCAAATTCCTGACAAGCTTCATCCGGGATCTGAAAATCGCCGGCGCAGGCAGGTCTCTCCCGACCCTTCTGCCGGAGAACGACACGCATCAGTCTGTCGGCAGTTATTCCCTGTCGCTCGGATTCCGCGACACAGGGGACATCCTGTCCTTTTTCCGGAGCGGCGCATATATCGCCGACGGCACCTCCATATCAGTCAATCTGGACAGGGACGGAAGACTGTCAGGCTCGCTGAAATCCGGCAGACTGGCCGTCAAAGACAGATACATCAAGGACATCAGCCTGCATATAAGCAACCCCGGCGACAGCCTCATCTGCGATGTCACCGCCGGAGAGATCGCGGCTGCGCCGGCATTGATGAGAGCGGCACGGCTGTCGGTCACGGCCGCCGCAGATTCGCTCCGTGCCGGATTTTCCTATGACAACGGTACCGCCAAGGTCAATCGCGGAAAGATATCCGTACACGGCCATCTGGACAAGGACGCGGACGGACTGCCGCAGTTGTGCTCCTTGATAGACACATCGGAGATCGTACTCAACTCGGATGCATGGAAGCTGCATTCATCCGACATCCTGATTGGAAGCAAAGCCGTCAAGGTCAGAGGCTTGGAGATCAGGAACGCCGAGGAGTCGATAAAGATGGAAGGCGGATGGGCGGCCGCAGCTGCGGACACCCTGCATCTGAATCTGGACAGATTTGACCTGTCAATGCTCAATGCATTCTCCACCAAAGATCTGTCCGTCAGCGGAAAGACCACGGGACACGCCATGCTGGTATCCTCCGCATCCGAGGGCACGGGCATTCTCCTCAACCTCACGGGCGAAGACACCGGATTTGCCGGGCACGAAGCCGGCACCGTCAGGATCGCAAGCGTCTGGGAGGACAAGTCCGGGAGATTCAACGTCATCTGCCGCAACGAACTGGACGGAGTCCGCAATCTGGACATCAGCGGCTACTTCTATCCCGGCGACAGGCGGATAGAAGGCCGTCTCCACATGAATGCGCTGGACATAGGATATGCCAAGCCGGTGATGAGCGGTGTTTTCTCCGCCTTCGAAGGCGCATTGTCCGGAGACATCGGCATCGGCGGCACCATTGACAGGCCGGAAGTCTCCTCCGAGGGACTCTTTCTGGACGGAGCCGTACTCGGCATCGGATATACGGGCGTGGACTATCTGGTATCCGGTCCTCTGCGGCTGGACTCCGGAGGACTGTGGTTTGACAGTCCGGAGGTCTCCGACAAGTCCGGCGGCCAAGGCACGGTAACAGGCGGCATCGGATGGGACCATTTCCGCAATCTCAACTTCGATATCGGCATAAGGTTCAGCAGAATGCAGGTCATAAATCTTGACGAGACGGACAATCCGATATTCTACGGAGATGCCTGCGCTTCCGGAGACCTGCGTCTGAGCGGGCCTCTCAACGCTCTGATGCTCAGCGCCGATGCCAGGACAGACAAAGACGGAAGCCTGCATATCCCTATAGGAGGGCCGTCTTCGGCAAGCGTATCCAACCTGCTCACTTTCAAGCGGGCGGAAACCGATATCGCAACAGACCCTTACGAGGAGCTGATGCGCAAGTTCCGCTCCAGAGAGAAGAAGAACAACGAGTTCGGCATCAGACTGGACATCACCGCCACGCCGCAGCTGGAAGCCCGCATCGAAATCGACAGGACATCCGGCAACGTCCTATCCGGCAGAGGCGATGGCAATATCGGACTGGAAATACTCCCGAGCAGGAAGGTGTTCAATATCAACGGAAGCTACAACATCACCGGAGGAAACTACCATTTCGCCGCACTCGGGATAGCCAAGCGCGACTTCAGCATCCAGGACGGCAGCACGGTGAGATTCAACGGGGACATAATGGACAGTGATTTGAGCATCAACGCATTGTACAAGACGAAAGCATCAGTCGCGACGCTCATCGCCGACACGGCGTCCACCTCCGCAAGGAGAACCGTGGAATGCGGAATCACCATCAGCGACAAGCTCCGCAATCCGAGACTGGACTTCTCCATCAACATCCCGGATCTCGATCCTACGACGCAGACGAGGGTCGAAAGCGCTCTCAACACTCAGGACAAGGTGCAGAAACAGCTGCTCGCCCTGCTCCTGTCCGGCAGTTTCATTCCGGACGAGCAGTCCGGAGTCACGAATTCCTCGTCTTCCCTCCTGTATTCCAATGTCACTGAGGCGATGGCCGGACAGCTCAACAACATACAGCAGAAACTCGACATCCCGCTGGACTTCGGCCTTGACTATCAGCAGAATTCGGTCGGAACAGACATATTTGACGTAGCACTCTCCACGGCATTGTTCAACAACCGGGTCACTGTGAACGGCACCATCGGCAACCGCCAGTTCAGCTCCTCCGGAGCGTCTTCCGGTAGCGAAATGGTGGGGGATCTGGATATCGATGTCAAGCTGGACAAGCCGGGCACGCTGAGACTCAATCTGTTTTCACACTCCGCGGATCAATACACCAATTATCTGGACAACACGCAGAGGAACGGAATAGGACTCACATTCCGGAAGGAATTCGACACTGTGCGGGAATTCTTCCGCAACTTGTTCCGCTCAAGACGCAGACGCAGGGAAGAAGATGCGGCCGGAGCGGCAGGCGGCGATGCGAGAATGAAAGTGATAACAATAGAGCCGCAGCGGAATGGCGCGGGAGACTGAAAGTGCCTGAAGAATGCGCGGAAGAAAATTTCTGAAGTTGATTTGAAATAAATATGAAAACGGATATTGAGTCGAAAGGCAGACTTTTTCTCATTCCGTCCCCGCTGGGAGACGGCGACCCGAGAGACGTGATCCCGGACGGGGTCCTCGCCATGCTCCCGAAGATCAGGACTTACGTGGTGGAAGCCGCACGCACCGCACGAAGATATCTCTCCGCGGCAGGCTTGAGAGGTCACATCGAAGAACTTGAGTTCCACGAGCTGAACGAGCACACAAGACCGGAAGAGATCCGTGATTTCCTGCCTCTTTTCAGAGACGGCAACGATGTCGGGCTTATCACCGAGGCCGGACTTCCGGCCGTAGCCGATCCAGGGG
>CAVECU010000054.1:0-8864 GCA_963614015.1 uncultured Eubacteriales bacterium | reverse complement strand
AAATAGTGTATAATTACGAATGTTACAACAGTTAGAATAAAAATATCCAGCCTGTTGTTATGATTGGCTAAGAGCATAAAGAAGATTCCTATTCTTCACTCTCGACCACGTCGAAGGCCTTGCAGAAACGCCCTTTGAGTCCCAGACCTCCGTCATTGATCAGGCTAATCGCAGTGGCGATTGCGTCCGCCTCGCTCACGCCGGTGACCCTCAAGGCCGCCTTCTCTCCGTAGTCCGTAATCACGTTTACCGTGTAGCGGTGAACCATGTCTATCCTGTCGTTCTTCAGGGCCTCGCTGCACTGGCTTGTCGTCCAAACGATCTTGCTCAGGGATGCAGGACGGACATCCTTCAGCATCTTGACCGTCACCTTGGCATCCGTTCCGTCCGGATTGACCTTCCTGAACCGCAGGCATCCGCAGGAACATTCCCAAAGAGGCGGCCTGCGGGGAATCCTGTCACCGCCCATGCTCGCACTTTTACGATACCGATAGAGGAACTCCACCTCCGTCATGTCGCCGGTTCCATAGATGATATCCCACACCGCCTCGCCGCAGACAGGGCATTTGCCCGGCTTGCGAAGCACGTTTACTATTCTTGAATGAAGCGCCATATCGTATATGTTCGGAGTTATAAATATCTATGACTCAGAATTATCAATCCTCATCAGGGTTTATGTCAAACGGAAGAAGTGGAGCATCAGAGCCACTGACGGATTCTTCATTGAACTTGTCAAAGTCGGAGATGAAAGTACGATCCTGTATTACTTTGAACTTTTCATATTCTCCGTAAGCCTTTTCTCTGGCCTCATCCTGCGAGACCGTACCGGCAGACTCCGTAGTTTTGTAGTCATTCATTGTCAGGAATTGTTCCAGACGCTGTCTCCAGTCATCCATTGTTGTGATGATATGCCGACGCGCACGAGATTCCGCAAAATCAAGGAAAGATGTCGTTATCGAATTGAGCTCGGAGATTTCTTTCTCAGACAGATAGTTCTTCGCCACAATGGAATCCGACCGTTGAACACGGCCGCCCGGTGCATTCTTCCATGTGGTAAGTCCCATGTTTGGTCTCTCAGCATCAGCCCTCTGATATACGATTTCAGCGGCTGTGTGATGCGTGACGGCAATATGCATCATATTCTGCACCATCTTGAAAAACAGCTTTGTGCTTTCCGATTTAGCATCATAATCAGAGCTGCATTCAGCATAGATGTCCGTAATCTTTTGATAATATCGTCTTTCGGAAGTTCTGATTTCTCTGATGCGTTCAAGCAAGTCATCAAAGTAGTCCTTGCCGAAATGGCGTCCCTGCTTCAAACGCTCATCATCCAAAGCGTAGCCTTTGACGAGGAACTCTTTCAAGACAGACGTCGCCCAGATCCTGAACTGCGTGGCCTGATAGCTGTTGACTCGATAGCCCACTGCTATTATTGCATCAAGATTGTAGAATAAAGGTGTGCGTTCCACGTTGCGTTCTCCTTCAGGTTGAACTATCCCAATTTTTCGGATAGTTGCCACCTCTGACAGCTCACCGCTTTCGAATATCTGTTTCAGATGATAGTTGACGGTCCTGACATCCACTCCGAAAAGTTCCGCCATCCGTTTCTGTGACATCCAAAACGTGTCCCCATTGAAGATAACCTCAATGCGGGCTTCACCTTGCGCAGTTTTATAGAACAATATATTGGAATCGATTGAGTTACGAATCAGTTCTCCTGTCGTGACAGTACTTGAGAAGAACTGTCTTGCCTGTAGCACCATAGGCTTTTTCCCATCCGCATTCTCGGCGATAATCAGACAAGCTAGCCGGGAAAGATGGAAAGCCTCCACTTTTCTGAAAGACCCGCTGCCCAGCTTGACCATATCTACCGACTGGTTGAAATGGTCATCGATTTTCATTCCCTTATCATTGGCCACAGCAATGGCCTTATCGATCACTGTCCTGAATTTCCAATATCCGGAATACCCTAGTGCATCAGAAAGTTCTCGGGAACTCCAGTATTCACTTCCGTCAGTACCATGGTGACGGATTCCGTCAAATACAGATTGAAGTTCCTGTATGTTGTTTTGTAGTCCCATATTCCTCCAAATTTACGAAAATCAAACATAATCAACACCTGCGATCTTATCGCTATCGCCTCTTTCTGCTAAGGTTCACGAACTTGGTCTCCCTGTAGTCGCAGCCGTACGCCCCGTTGGGGCAGGCATAGACAGTTGCAATGCTGCCTACTTACCCTGCCTTACCTGTAAGAAGTTCATTTCTTTGCCCGTAACATTTGGATTAGCCTTGATTATAGATACAATATAACGCTGTCTATCAGAAAGTTCTACCTCCAGAGCATTTCCGACATTTGTTTCCGACATGTTTCCGACATTTACCCCGGCTAACCTTCCGTTATTACCACAGCGTTCGGCAATGACTTCGTCCATGATTTCAGGCACTTCAGATCCGCTTACATATCTGTCCTGTTATAAGACACATTGAACTCCTTGCAGCGTCTATCCTCTTGATTTAAAGCATCAAGGCTGAACCTGCCATATTTTTCGTAAATATCAAGACCACGTCCGAGACTGATTCTCCATCCGTTATCCAGGTCAATGTACCTATCGTGATCCGCATTGAAGTCATAGGTAAACTCTATTCCATGCTCCGTGAGATCATCCTTGATGTCATCGAAAACATCGATCATTTCAAGAATCTTGTCCTCGTCATTCTGAGTGGAGAGATGGATGACAAGTTCCTCAGGAGCGATGCAGTTTTTCCGGACGCATTGTACAAATTCAAGGAAGTTGCCGACCTGATAGGGATAGCGTATAAACGGATCAACGAGAGTTATATGCTTTGCCGACTTCAAATATTCTCCGAAGAGGCTGTCATAGGAAACGCCTGTCTGGTTCATGCGTATGCTCCTGACAGATGACATCAGTGAAGGTTCCCTGACGCTCCGACAGACAGACGCTGCACTTACTGTACTTTCATCTTTCTGTAATACCGAATTTTCTGTAAGACTTTGATGGCTCTGGCAATTCAACTCCTCAAGGGTTTTGACGGATCTCACTTCCCCGGAACGAATTATCTGATAGTCAAACTTAGCAGGCTCAGCCCTGAAGGTCTCATCAATGACATACAACTGATCCTTGACGCGCTTGCGGCACTCTGCTGCAAAGTCAATAATCTCCAATGCCTCATCATAGGTGTAATTCCCATCCGGATACAGCAGTTTAAGCATACCGGAGAAAGTCTTTCGAATAGCGAGATGATCACGCTCCGAAAGCGAACCGTCAAATTTTGCAAATTTCTTCAACTCACTAGAACAGTCGATATTCCTCAGTTCATGAAGTATGGCTGCGATATAATCTGTAATGAGGCCATAGCCGGAACTGAAGCTGTCCTTTTTCAGCATCTTGACTTCCCAGCCAGGATTGTACAGATGAATGCGGTCAAGGAACGCTCCCTTGATGAATGCGGATGGTATTGACTCGAACAGATGCGAATGTTCAAGCATATAGTTTACCGTATGCTTCGTGTTCCCGACAAAACTTATTGATGCGCTTGCTTCATGGGGGTTGCCGCCACGGTTGAATGACTTGTTCGCCAGATAGTTCTGCATAGTGTCAATGAGCACGGGATCGACAGACTTGCCTTTCTGCTGCTCGTACTCATCCCAGGCAACCACATCCCAATAGCCTACAAGGCCGAGAATTTCCTTATTCCCGGACATTTTCACGAACAGGCGTGCCGAGGTGACATCACCACCGCTGACAAGGACGCCATAAGGAGAAAGCTCCTGAAATACATGAGACTTGCCCGTTCCCTTAGGTCCGAGCTCCATGAAATTAAAATTATTCTCTATATGAGGCATCAGACGTGCCAGAACTATGAACTTCTCCCTGCGGTTAAGTCTGTCAGGATTGAGCCCAACCGTATGAATAAGAAAATCAATCCACTCATCAGTCGTGAATTTCTTTCGCTGCGCTACATACTCCTGTATATCCACGTTTGAAATCTGGATAGGCTTCAGCGTCTGAATCTCCCAATGTAT
This sequence comes from uncultured Eubacteriales bacterium, assembly GCA_963614015.1. Classification (GTDB taxonomy): domain Bacteria; phylum Bacteroidota; class Bacteroidia; order Bacteroidales; family UBA932; genus Cryptobacteroides. Next base: position 4,819 of record CAVECU010000054.1, on the reverse strand, counting down.
CTTTATGTCTTCGCCGGGTATATACCCTATGGTCACTATGCACCACACACCATTCCCGGAAAGCAATTTCTCGTTTGCCGTCACATAATTCGTCGCTATCGGAATCCCTGTCAGTCCGAGGTTGGCAAAGGACGCCACATAGCAATCCATCCGCTCGTTCAGCGAGACGGAGACCTTATCTATGACTCGGTATTTGCCCGCCTCATGAATCTTTCCTTTCACGATCTCGGCGTCAGCCCTGTTCACATAGTTATTGCGGATGACACTCTTGACCTTTTCCAGTCCTTCCTCGATTATCTGCTCGTCATCGCTGGCGCAATATTGTCCAAGCAGATATTCAAGCACATAGGTCGGTACAGGCAGATTCCCTTTTACCTGAAATGCAAGATCTTTCCTCACCACCTTCCCTTGGAAGGCATCCATTATTTTTTCCTGAAGTGCCATTTGCTCTAGAAGTCCTGTTCAATCAAAGTCTTGTTTGTAACCGTGGCTTTTGCTATTGGGTTCATCCTATCATCCACATCGAATATACGCAGCTCAAGCAGCCCTCCGGCAGAAGGTTTAATGAGAACAAGCTCAACAGAATAAAGCCTATTCTGTGGGTTCACATCAACGCTGTTAAGGACAAGTCCCTTTTCTGCGGTAAGAAGTTCCGGACCTTCATATATGCCGCAGACAATCTTTCTCTCTCTGAAATCCTCTGATACGGCCTGATCCTGAATCAAGCTAAATTTCAGGCGGCTGGACACGATACTGAGCGCAGAGCCGATGAGGGTCATGCCCACCTTAGGCTTCGTCCCTTCTTTCTGCGTGTGGCTATACAATATAGGAATGACCATCTCCTGGAGTGCCGCCCCGCCATGTGCGAACTGGTATCCGCCTCCTTCCGCATACAACCTGTTTGTCCCATCAGGCACAGCCACATACTTTCCTGGAGCAGTCATGGACGACACCTTCTCCATCGGGAATTTCGTGATTCCGAACACAGGCGCCCCATCATCTGTAATATAATATCTTGTCTTGCGCTCATCATAAGCGTCATCTATCCTATGCTTGTCCTTTTCTTCAAACTTGACATCGTTGAAAAGGAAACCGTGGTCGCTGGTCACAAAGACATTGGCCACATTGTATGTGGCATGAAGCGACGGAACGAGCTTGCGGATTTCCGATACAGCCTCCGTACAAGCCTTTGCGGTCTTAGCCGGATTGTCGTGGGCAATGGAATCTATGGTATTGTGGAATATATAGACCAGAGGATTCTTAAAAAGCTCACGCTTTTGATTTTGAGTCAATTTCGCAAGCTCAGCATAGTCTATGCATAAAGCGTCAGACTCATATTTCCTCACTTGCATAGTACGTTTCTCTGTAGTATTCAAATCTTCACCATCCACGAGCATAGCTCCAGCATCATATTTTAGTGAAGAGTGTGGCAACAATGTCGCTTTGCTGTATTTAGTCTCAGTGGGAAGAATCGAAAGAGCGGGTTCCAGCGAAGCTGTATGCCTGTCTTTTCCTAGCCCGCTAAGGATTTCCGCCGCGACCTCATATCTTAACGCATCGCTGACTATGACCACTCTCTTGGCATTGATACCCTTCAATTTCTCATTATAAAAGTCCTGCTGATGAAGAATACCGTCCATTTCCGACAGAGACACCCCGCTTTCACTCACACACTTGAGCCACTCAAGATTGAAAAGGTTGCATTGCTTGGAGTATTCCTCATCCAGATGTCTCTTGAATGACATAAGACAATCATATACCGGGATAATTGGATCAATTTCCGTGAATGTGTCCACAACCCGACGATAGTATGTATCGACGACAGAAAACTCTCCGACATATTTATTTATATATTCCAGCGGAGTCCCGAGCCTATATGTGCCAAGTGCCTGCAATTTTTCCAGCATAAAACAGGCATTGGACAGAAGGTTAATTACGGGTTGTAACACCGAACTTTCCGGAAGACGCAGTGACATCGAACGAAGCTTTTTGTTTGTCTCAACTGGAGATACAAACGCCCGGTTTTCCACAAGTGCAACTGTGATAGGGAAGCATAGATTCTCTGTCATGAACGAATATTCCGCATCTGGTCCATACCATCTGATTATGTTTTCTTCTTTAATGGAAGACGCCAGATCACCAATGGCCGTAGCGAATGGCCCAGACAAAGCCGAATGACCTGCAGCATACTCCCTGAGGCTGTTCAGGCGCTGGAGAACTACGGCATCATCAATCTTGAGGTCTTTATAGTCATCGGCAGAGACCGCCGGTATTCCCTGCGTTATTGCGTTGTATTTGAACGATTCGGCAAACCGTTTCATCCTGGCATCCGTAATAATATCAAACGGATATCCAGCGATGGACATCATTTTGTCCGACAGAGCGGTCAAGGCATCAGCATTGTTCTTCAGCAGTCTGAGAAATGTATCTCGTTTGTCAGCTTCCGACTCGATTCCGCAGAGACATGTAAGCCTTATGATGATGTCTTCCCAACTAAGAAGTTTCGACATTCCCATATAACCGGAGATCAACGCCCTGTTGCATATGTCAACCGAGAAAACGCCAGGCTTGTAGTAATCCGAGAGAATCCTGTCATACTTGGACAGTTGCATTTCAGCGATGTGGCGGGATATGAATGGAGCGAAATCTGGTTTGATGCCCTTGAGCTGCATGAATGCCACATAATTTTCCTCACAAAAGACCATATTGGCCTTCATCTCCCCATATAACGGAAACGAATGCAATTCATCTCTCCGTGACGGTTCAGTCATTCCGATGAAGACAAGAATGACCTTGTCTTCTTTCCATTCATGCGTGAGATTGTATTTGACGGTAAACCAGTCGCCGCCAAACACCTCCAGCCTATAACCCGCTCTCCATTCCAAGCCTTCGAGTTCGGAGCGGATGGCTCCCATGCCGTCAAACACGAAAAGTGCATGAAGCTGCGGATTCCCGTCAAAGTACGAATATATCTTATCTTGTATCATCTTAACGAATCATTTGATTTTCGCAAGCACGTCACCGAATTTTGCATAGTTCACGACCACGCCATCGTCAAGGTCAAAATTAATCTGGCGATCAGCCACGGAGTGCAATCTGTCATGGTACTCTTTGCAATCGCTGAGGGAGGCCTCCATCCTGGCAAGATTTTTTCTTTCCAGAGCAGAGAGATCAGCCCCGCGGTCCTTATCTTGCTGAATGCGGGTCTGAAGATACTCAATGTACGGAAGGAGATACTTGGTGCGCACCTTCTCCGCCGTGTATGGATTCATTCGATGCATATAGGCGAGAACCTGGAACGCACCCTTCTTCGAACTGAACAACCAGTAGATAGGACGGTTCTGATACATCTTCCTGTGGTCTTTCCAGAAATCTTTCACGAGATAGTCCTCGATGCTCTTGCCGAGACTATGCTCGATGAAATTCAGATTCTGTGTGAGAGCCTCATCTCCAAAGACGATGCGCACGAAATTGACGATTCTCTGAAGCGCATTGTCATCCTCAAACGGATTCTGAGCTCCCATAAGAGGAATTATGCCGTCATCGTCTATTGTGAAGGTCCTGCCATTGAACGGATAGGAGCAGATTTCCTCATCTTTCGGATAATATGCTATGTTAAGCCCCTTCTTGTCCAGACGGTAGCGTCCCATCCAGCATCCGATGGCATAGCTGATCAGTTGCTTGGCAATCACATCATCGTGCCAGACTATATGTTGTTTATTGTCTTCCATAACTACATATCCCTCTCTTTTCTGTTCACTTCCCAATGTCCACTGTAACCACTCCCTACATATCTTATATGGGGCATTTTGGCAATGTGGCGTTTGATTGTCCTTATTCCTTTATTTGAAAGAGACGCCAACTCTTCAGTAGTAATTTCAGGATTGGCAGTCACCTGATATTCAATCCATCTATCTAAGTCATCACCTTGGGTGCCACCTTGGGTGCCACCTTGAGTGCCACTTTGGGTGCCACTTTGAATATCATCGACAACGTCCGTTTCCGCATCAGGATGTTCCTCTCTCCAGACCTCTATGATATTCGGGAACGTAATTGTGAACTGGGCTCTGTCAGAGAAAAATGACGGAAGCATTCTTTCACTGAAGTATGGCAGGGCCTTGATTGGATTGATGATCTTTCCCATACCAGAACCTTTGCGCTCCATATATCCCAGTTGGGCAAATATATCCGCTATCACAGGATTACGTCTCACGGAAGGGATTTCCTCTATATTCATTTCCTGAATGTAGCGTCCTTCAGGCATAGCCCCCGGAGAATATATCACCAAACGGTCATCAAACATGTCCACGTGCACCTCGCTGCCTTGAATCAGGTAGTCACGATGAGCAAGAGCGTTCGTTACCGCTTCCATCACGCTGCGTTCAATATATTCCGGAATTTCTATGCGCTGCATAGGTTCTTTGTACCACAGGGTGCGTATGTTGCGACGGACAAACGACATAGTGTCTTCCAAGAGTGAGACCAAGCTGCCTGTTATCTCTGTGCTGTCCAGCGCGTCAATCGTCCCTTCCGCTTTAGTCTTGCCGTTCCATCTTGTGCAGAACACACGGCTTTGGCGCAATGGACACTCATCCGCAATCAAGAGTCCCGCGTTTGTCAGGATGCCTTTGCTGTCAACCAAACCGAACGAACGATAATATTTGTTGTCAAAGCTCAAACCATTCCACGCATAGTAACGGCCGCGCAATTTGGTGAAGGCATAGTCATCAAATGACTCACCGCTCGGCCGTGCGTCAAACGATGAGTTGTGTCCTTTCAACACAAGACGTTTATGTTCGGTCGCCTCCGCTATCACCGA
>CAVECU010000053.1:0-8910 GCA_963614015.1 uncultured Eubacteriales bacterium | reverse complement strand
TTGTTAGTGGCACTAATAAGTCCCGTTAGGGACCGCACCGGATAGGTGCGAGATACCCCTAATAGGGGTCGCAGCCTCAGCTGCGGGGGTTAACATTTCCAAGGTAGTTCCTACCTTGGAAATAAAACTTTCAGCCGTATTGACAACAGATGCACCAGCGCGAACAGTACATTGTACATCCTGCTGTCATACAGGAACTGCTCCTTTGTGGGACGCCCCTTGGGACTGTTGAGGTAGGCCAGCCTCTCCTTGAGAGTATAAGCCCTGTTCTTCCATTTCGGGATCCCCGGATTGCGGTCACACCGGCACAGCACCCCCGGGGCGACGACTCTCACGATCCCGGCCTTGCAGGCGCGGACACCGTAGTCATAGTCGCCGAAACTGTGGTGATAGTGTCCGTCCAGATTGCCGAGAATCTTATATGCATAGGCGGGGATCAGCACCAGATTTCCGTTGAACGTGTAGCAGGGGACAGGAAGCGTCGCGTCCGGGGTGATGAGCTTTCCGGAGCGGCTGCGTCCTCCGTACGAGAGCTCCCCGGCGGCATTTTCTGCGGAGCCGACCACTATGGCCTTGTGCCGGAGAAATGCGGAGGTCTCCATCAGGCAGGCCAGCGACCCCTCTTTCATCAGAGTGTCGTCATTGAGCCAGATGTAGAAGTCGAAGTTGTCCTTGGCGGCGGTCGCCCATGCGAGACGCATGCCCTGATTCCAGAAGAGATTGCCGTCACCTCTGATGATGATCGTCTCCGGATAAGTCTCCGATACGGCCTCGGCAGTCCCGTCGGTGCATCCGTCATTGACCAGATAGACCGAAAATGAATAGGTGTCATCCCCCTTCATCGAGTCTATCTGCCGGTAATAGGTGTCCAGACATTCGAGAGTCTTCTCCCTCCTGTTGTGCACCGTAAGAAGAATGGCTACTTTCTGCATATGTAGAAGCTTCTTAATCGAGTTTCAGCACTGCCATGAACGCACTCTGCGGCACCTGCACCGTGCCTATCTGGCGCATGCGTTTCTTGCCCTCCTTCTGCTTTTCGAGGAGCTTGCGCTTGCGGGTAACATCGCCGCCGTAGCATTTGGCTGTCACATCCTTGCGCACCTGCCGCACCGTCTCGCGGGCTATGATCTTGGCCCCGATGGCGGCCTGGATGGCGATGTCGAACTGCTGCCTCGGGATGAGATCCTTGAGCTTCAGGCAGATCTTCCTGCCGAAGTCGTAGGCGTGGTCCTCGTGTATCAGAGATGACAAGGCGTCCGCAGGATCACCGTTCAGAAGTATGTCCAGCTTGACCAGTTTGGCCTGCCTGTAACCCATTATGTGATAGTCAAATGAAGCATAGCCCTTGGAAATGGACTTCAGCTTGTCATAGAAATCGAACACGATTTCCGACAGAGGCATCTCATAGGTGAGCTCGACTCTGTCGGCCGTGACATAGTGCTCTCCCGTCAGCACACCCCGCTTCTCGATGCAGAGCTTCATTATCGGACCGTAGAAATCAGTGTTGGTGATGATCTGGGCCCTGATGTAAGGCTCCTCTATCCGGTCGATAAGCGTAGGCGCGGGGAGCCCCGAAGGGTTGTGGACGTCGATGCATTCACCCTTGGTGGTATATACCTTGTATGAGACGTTCGGCACTGTCGTGATGACATCCATGTTGAACTCCCTGAACAGCCTCTCCTGGACAATCTCCAGATGCAGCAGCCCCAGGAATCCGCATCGGAATCCGAATCCCAGCGCGAGCGAGGACTCCGGCTCATAGACGAACGAAGCGTCATTGAGCTGGAACTTCTCCAGCGTGGAGCGGAGCTCTTCGTATTTGTCCGCCTGCACGGGGTACATTCCGGCGAAAAGCATCGGCTTGACCTCTTCAAATCCCGCAATGGCCTCTTTGCAAGGCCTGCCCACGTGGGTGATCGTGTCGCCGACTTTCACTTCGGCGGCCGTCTTGATGCCGGATATGATATAGCCCACATTTCCGCAGCCCACTTCAGCCGTAGGGCTCAGCTTCATCTTCAGCACGCCCACTTCGTCGGCGGTGTATTCCTGCCCGGTGTTGAAGAACTTCACCTTGTCTCCGGCGCGGATGGTGCCGTTCTTGATCTTGTAGTAGGCTATGATTCCTCTGAATGAGTTGAATACAGAGTCGAAAATGAGCGCCTGCAGAGGAGCCTCCGGATCTCCCGCAGGAGCCGGAATCTTCTCCACAATCGCATCCAGAAGCGGGGCTACGCCCTCTCCTGTTCTTGCGGAGACGCGGAACACTTCTTCGGGTTTGCAGCCGAGCAGCTCGCATACTTCATCGGATACGACATCCGGTCTTGCCGAGTCCATATCGATCTTGTTGAGCACCGGAATGATTTCGAGACCGTGTTCGATGGCTTGATACAGATTGGAAATAGTCTGAGCCTGAACACCTTGCGATGCGTCCACCACCAGAAGCGCACCTTCGCACGAAGCGATGGAGCGGGAGACCTCATAAGAGAAATCCACATGCCCCGGAGTGTCGATGAGATTCAGCACATAAGGCTCGCCTTTGCAGGTGTACTGCATCTGGATGGCGTGGCTCTTGATGGTGATGCCCTTTTCTTTCTCCAGATCCATATCATCCAGGACCTGATTCTCCATCTCCCTGGCTTCAAGAGTCTTGGTCAGTTCGATGAGCCGATCCGCAAGCGTGCTCTTGCCGTGGTCGATATGCGCAATTATGCAGAAGTTGCGTATGTGTTTCATTCTGCGCCCTCCATGTCGGCTTTGAGAAGAGTGACAAGCGAAGAGCGCAGCTTCCCGGACACTTCTTTGTCACCGCCCTTGTCGAGCACATCTATGAGGTAGTACAGGAAGTTGCAGGTGGTCTCGAACTCGGACTTGGCATAGGAGTAGAACTCGTAATAGAAGAGGGCTGACTGCAGCAGCTCCTGTCCGAGCTTCGCGCCCAGAGCGACGGCCTTGTCCGGAGCGCCGGCCACGAAGTAGTCGCCGATCATCTGGAGCACCATGTAGTCGTTGGTGGTGAATCCGAGAGGGATGCTCTCCAGTGTCCACACGTCGGCAGGCATCGCCTCCTGACATTTGTCCAGAACCTTCAGCGCCCTTTCCGTATCTCCGGCCAGAAGGAGGGCGTTGGCCGCCGTCACGAACACCTCTCTCTGCGGGAGTACCCCGAGGAATGTGTAATAATTCTGATAATCAATGAAATAGTCATCTTTGCAGATGTCGTTCCAGCTGAACACGTTCATCACCTTGTCGTAGAGCTCGTCCACATCGAGAAGTCCCGGTTTTTCCGCGGAGAACGTGTTCTTGAACGGAACGAACCTGCTGGAGAATCCGTCATACATCAGATATTCCTTGAGGCCGATATTTATGTCACCGCCCTGGCTGAGCAAGTTGAGAGGTCTGTCCCACTGATAATTGGACAGAAGGTCGAGCATGAACAGCTCCGGCTTGGTGAGATAATTCTTGTTCTTCGGGATTTCGATGACGATCTCATCCCGGATGAAGTCGGCGAGTTTCGGACTCACGATGCCGTATTTGATGGCGTTCTCCTTGTTGACAGGGATGCTGATCTTTCTCGATACGATGAAGTCCACCACTTTGCCGCTTTCGAGAGTGACTTTCGCCGCCGGGTGCCGGAATATCCTCATCACGTCGGCAATAGGAGTCACCTGATCGCGGGTGTCGTAGATGATCACGGCTTCGTTGCAGCCATACAGATATTGATCCGGGCCGATGGACAGAGCGAGTGGCGCTGACTTGTTGCAGGCCCATTTCATCTGTCCGATATGCCAGTCCGTCCCGAGCAGGGAAGTGTTGCAGATGCGGACATCCGTCCTGACGCCCTCCACTTCCTGGGCATACCAGAGAGGGAAAGTGTCGTTGTCTCCGTGAGTGACAAGGATGCCGTTCGGACCTACGGAATTGAGATAGTTCCGGGCCATTTCCACGGCGGTGCGGCGGTTGCTCCGGTCGTGGTCATCCCAGTTCTGCTGCGCCATCAGGGCAGGCACGCAGAGGCAGAGCAGGGTGATCGCGGATGCCGCGGACGCCTGGCACTTCGTATTCTTCAGAATTCCGCCAAGCCAGTGATACAGAGCCATTACTCCGAATCCTATCCAGATGGCGAAAGCGTAGAACGAGCCTGCGTAGGCGTAGTCCCTCTCACGGACCTGATAAGGAGACTGGTTGAGATACAGCACAATGGCTATGCCGGTCATGAAGAAGAGCAGGAACACGAGCCAGCATCCTCTCTTGTCCTTCTCGAATTGGAAGAACAATCCGAAGATGCCCAGCAGCAGAGGCAGCAGGTAGTAGTGGTTCTTGCCTTTGTTGTTCTTCAGAATGTCCGGAGCGTCGCTCTGGTCTCCCAGCCTCATCTCGTCCAGCGGACGGATGCCGCTTTCCCAGTTGCCGTAGAAAGGATCTCCCGGAGTCGGGCTGTGTATATCGTTCTGCCTTCCGGCGAAATTCCACATGAAATATCTCCAGTACATCCAGTTCATCTGGAAGTCGAAGAAGAACGACAGATTGGCCCACATGGACGGCTTCTTGTAGTCAGCCCCCGGGATTGTCCTTCCTTTTCCGCCGGTGTAGGATTCGTAGAACCTGACGTATTTCTCATCACTGTTCCACATCCTCGGGAACAGCATTTTTCCGGACGAGGAGTATTTGGCGTCGCTCGGACTGTCCACGTGCTTGTATTTGCCGCCGAGCGGAGCCCAGTATTTCTTGGTGTCAAGCGAATAAGGGGCGCCGTAATACTGCCCGTACACGAGCGGCGTGCTGCCATATTGCTCACGGGACAGATATCTCACGAGCGTGAATGCGTTGTCCGGCTGATACTCGTTGGTCGGAGGCATCACGTTGGACCGTATGATGATGATGGCGAAGATGGAGAATCCGATGACTATGGTGGTGAAGCTCAGGAGGATCGTATTCAGCAGAACTTTACCTCTCTTATATGTCTTGAACGCCCCCCAGAAGCAGAGCGAAAGCAGCGCGATCATGAAGAATGCCGCTCCGCAGTTGTACGGCAGGCCGAGGACGTTCACGAAGAACAGATCCGCATAGGCGGCCGCCTTGGGGAGGTAAGGTATGATGACGAAGAACAGCAGTCCGAGAATGATGATGGAAAGCAGCAGGATCATCACATACTCCTTGAAAGAATAATGCCCTTCCTCGCGCTTCCTGTAATAGAACAGGAACACCAGCACCGGAATGGTCAGCAGGTTCAGCAGATGCACGCCGATGGAAAGGCCCATGAGTAGGGAAATGAGTATTATCCAACGGTTTGCGTGCGGCTCGTCCGCCTGTTCGTACCATTTGGTCATGGCCCATAGCACAAGAGCGGTGAACAGCGATGACATCGCATAGACTTCGCCTTCCACGGCCGAGAACCAGAATGTGTCGGAGAAGCAGTATGCCAATGCTCCTACAGCGCTGCTGCCCATTATCAATATGGCCTGGGTCAAGGAATATCCGTCTTCGCCTTCCGGCTTGCCGGCCAGTCTCTTCGCAAGGAACACGATGGTCAGATACAGCAGGAAGATGGTCGCCGCAGAGCATAAGGCGCTCATCGCATTGACTGCGACGGCTGCATGCGAGCTGTCTGCAAACATTGTGAAGAATCTTGCAATCAGCTGGAATACAGGGTTTCCAGGAGGGTGGCCAACTTCCAGCTTGTACGAAGATGCAATGAATTCACCGCAGTCCCAGAACGAGGCGGTCGGTTCAATGGTGGAGAGGTAGGTAAATGCCGCTATCACGAAGATGACCGCAGATACGATGCCGTTCCAGAGATTAAATTTGCGTTTTGTCATAATAAATTCGGGAACCGTTTTCAAAACAGTTTCTAAAAATCAGGCGATTTCCGCACCCCGCGCCGCGGGCGCTGTGAGGAGTGCGGCCGGGCCGGTGCAAAAGGCAAAGGTAGTGAATTGGCAAGACGCTTCCTAATCTTGTCCGGATTTTCGTATCTTTGCCGGGCCGCCTCAGGCATAGGGAAATTATTCGGGAACAGCATTCTATAACGGGCGATATGGCTGAAAATGATTGGAAACAGCGTCTGGGCGTGGTGTACTCCACGAACCCGGACTTCGCATACGAAAGCGGACAGAAGGAGCAGGTGCAGACGCTTCCGCCTGCCGCACAGCGTCTTACGGTGACTATTGACCGCAGGTGCCGGGCCGGGAAGCAGGTGACTCTCGTCTCCGGATTCGTCGGCGGGGAGGACGACCTCAAGGCTCTCGGCAAGGCTCTCAAAGTCAAGTGCGGAGTCGGCGGGACGGCGAAGGACGGGGAGATCACCATACAGGGCGACTTGCGGGACAAGGTGACTGCGCTTCTGAAGTCGATGGGATACAACGCCAAGAGAGGGAATTAGCCCGTGGACGCGGCTCCGTGCCGCCGCAAAAGCAGACAGGACATGCCGATTTCATCCGGAATAACGTCAGCCGACACTTTGCAGATATTGCCTGCGAAGGAGGCGTTCGTGTCCGGGACATTCCATCTTCCGGAGTACAAGGCCTCAGAGGAGGATATTTTCCTGCCTGCGAAGGACTCGTCTTCCGTCATCTGCATCGGGGCGGAACGTCCTGCCGCAGCGGGCGGACCGGGCCTCGGCTTCGGGGCTGAAGACCTGTGGAGCGATTCGTATCTCAACACCGGGCTCATTTCGCTATGCATCATCCTCGCGTTGCTGTATATGCGCAAATTCATGACGATTCTGCCATATCTTGCCGGAGGAATCTTCTGGTGGAAGAAATTCGCCGAGATGGAAAGGAACATGAGACTAGGCAGAGACCGCAATGCCCTGGCTTTCCCGGCAATAGTGATATTGTGCATCTGCACTTCCCGGCTCGGCTTGATAGCCCCGCCGTTCGCGGACGGTCTGCCGGACGGGATGAAGACACTTGCGGTGTCGGGGGTGCTTGTCGCATTTGTCCTCGTCAGGCTGATGGTGGCGGCTCTGATGCCCCGCCGCAGATTCGGCGACGGAGCGCTGTCCGCAGTCCTCGGCGTGAGCTTCGACTGCGAGATAATCTTCTCCGCCATCTTGATGGTCTTGCTTGTACCAGTCTCGGTATCAATGGATTGCCTTCCTGTTGTCAGGGCCGTCGCCTTGATCGCGGCCGCCTTGCTGTGGCTGCTGTCCTTTGTCCGCAAATATCAGATAATCTCGCCCGGTTGTGGGCAATTCCAAGCAATTTTGTATCTTTGCGCCGTCGAAATGATATCGATGGCAATGCTGGTAGCCTCAGCGATTGTCTGAGAAGCTGTCCGCCGAAAGGGGCCGGGCGGTTTCTCCCGGGTCGGAAGTTTTGATATAAAACGAGTTGGGAGTAGCAGAGTATGGCTATTAAGAAGATATTGATCTCGCAGGAGCAGCCGACGAATCAAGCCCAATACGAGGCGCTCAGAGAGAAGTATGGAGTGCAGATAGACTTTAAGCCGTTTTTTCTTATAGAGCCTTTGACATCCAGAGAGTTCAGGGCACAGCGGCAGAATGTGCTGGATTACACGGCGATCGTCTTCTCCGCGAGGCACACGATAGACGCTTTCTTCAAGCTGTGTGAAGAGCTCAGGGTGAAAGTCCCTGAGACGATGAAATATTTCTGTACCAGCGAAGCTGTGGCGATGTATCTCCAGAAGCATATTGTCTTCAGAAAGAGGAAGATATTTTATGGCAACGGTACACCGGCATCAGTGCTGGAGCAGATAGGCGCCAAGCACAAGGATGAGAAATTCCTCATCACCACGACTTCCGATTCGAGCAACATAGAAGTGCTCACCGCTCTGTTCGACGCCCGGAAGCTGTCGTATTCCACGGCGGTGTATGTGAAGTCCGTTTCGCAGGACATACGGGATGTGGATCTCGGATCGTATGACATCATCGTCGTGTTCAACCCGGCCGACATCAAGTCGCTTTATGAGAATTTCCCGGAGTACAAGCCCGGAAAGACCGGATTCGTCACGTTCGGCAAGCAGATAGTGAAGGCGATGGATGATGCCGGACTGCCGGTTGTGATCAAAGCTCCGGCTCCGGAGATCCCGTCCGTGGCGAGGGCTCTGGAATTGTGCTTGGAGCAGGACAAATAGTATAGGTAGCGGTCTTCTGTGTATGCCCGGTGTGTTCACATTGCCTAAAGAGGAGCGGTTGTCTTCGAAAATCGCTCTCGCCGCGCTTGTGTCCGAGGGCAGATATGGCCGTGAAGGCTGTCTAAAGTTCTGTTACAAGCCCGGCAACGGGGTGGGATACAACAGAATAGTGGTCTCTGTGCCCAAGCGGAATTTCCGTCGGGCTGTCAAGCGCAATCTTCTCAAGCGCAGAATCCGGGAGGCTTACCGCACCGGCAAGCATAGGTTGCCCTTGTGTGCCGGCGACGGGCCGCATGGCGGTTCGGGGACGGATATCCTGTTTATCTACAATACGTCTGAAATAATGTCCGCCGAGGTCATCACTGCGGCGGTGCAGTCTGTTCTTTCTTCTGTTGCGGAAAATGTGTCAGGGCGCTGAATACTCCGCTTGGACAAAGGTGAAGGCGGCGGCGAAGAAGGCGTCGGTCTTCCCGTTCATCGTGCTCATCCGCTTCTACCAGATCTGCATATCTCCATATAAGAGACCGACTTGCAGGTTCACGCCGACTTGCTCCGCCTATGCTCTGGAGGCTTTCCGGAAGTGGGGGCCGGTCAAGGGCCTGTATCTTACGGTCCGCCGTCTCCTCCGGTGTCATCCGTGGGGCGGCTCGGGTTATGACCCTGTGCCGTAGCGGTCAAGACGACCGCTACGGCACAGGCGCCACACGCGAAAAATATTGACAAATAAAAAATTATGCTTAAATTTGTAGCCCCCTAAACTAGGGGAAGTAACATAAATTAAAGATTTTCAATCATTTATGCCAACAATTCAACAAT
>CAVECU010000052.1:7731-8934 GCA_963614015.1 uncultured Eubacteriales bacterium | reverse complement strand
GCTGTACAAGACCATTTCCCGTGCCAACAAAGTTCTCGCCCATATCGATGACATCACATGGTCATCGTCCGGGACACGGGATGTATATGAGGCTGAGGCCAAGTTCCTCCGAGCTCTGACATATTTCTATCTGGTGACCGAATGGGGTGACGTGCCTCTCGTGCTCAAGGACCTTACGACCACAGCCGAAGTCAAGGCGCATGATGTCAGGACTCCCAAGGCGGATGTTTACAAGGCCATCATAGCCGATCTCGATGCGGTGACGGCAAGTCCGATCGCTGATTTCCCTTCGGCGGCACAGTGCGGCAGAGCCAGCAAGGCTGCGGCTTATGCCCTTGCCGGAAAGGTGTCGCTCCAGCAGGCCTGCGACGAGGATTTCTCCGATGAGAAGACCGCGCTGCTCGCCTCCGCCAAGGCATATCTTGAAAAGGCTTGGTCGCTCAGAACATTCAACTCGCTGAGTGATGTGAAATATGCCGACATCTGGTCGCTCAGCACTCAGAAAGGCTGTCCGGAAAACATTTTCCAGGTCAACTGCATCCAGGGCAACGAGTCCCTGAGCTCGTCCTGGAACTGGATGTACGGCCCTACAACTACTGGCATCACTTCCAAGAAGACCGGTAATATGCAGAATCTCACGACTGCCGCCGTGTATGACTCGTTCGATGGCGCGGATGTCCGCAAGAGCTTCCTGCGCAAGTTCGAGTCTGCCGGCCTGACATATTACCATACGATGAAATATGTCGATCTCGACTGCGGCACCGACGGCTACGGCGGCAACAACTGGGTAGTCCTCAGATATGCCGATGTGGCGCTGATGCTTGCCGAGACCTGTTATTGGCAGGGCGATTCCGCAGAGGCTGAAAATTGGATGAACATGGTCCGCAAGAGGGCCGGACTTTCCGAATGGAGCGGGTCCGATCTGCGGCAGGGCATCTATGACGAGAGACTCCACGAATTCATGCAGGAGGGTCTGCGGTGGCAGGATGTGCTCAGGATGTACACTAGGGCCGAGATGATCGAGCACTACAATGCCATCAACAGCAACTTCGGCCTCAAAGACCTGCTGCTTCCTATACCTTATGCCGAGAGGATCCAGAATCCTGACGCACTTTATCAGAATCCGGGCTATGGAGCTTAGTATGAAATATTTGATGCTGGCATTGGCTGCCGCCTTTGCCAGCTGCTCGAGCAGCGCTGACA
>CAVECU010000052.1:2712-7721 GCA_963614015.1 uncultured Eubacteriales bacterium | reverse complement strand
GCGCTGACAACCCCGAGCCTGACGGCGGAGACGAATGCGCGGTCGTATGGTCGCCGGAGTCTCCGCTGAAAGGAGAGGAAGTAAGTTTCTCTGTTTCGGGCGCGGAAGGTACGGTCAAGTCCATCCTCTGGACATTCGGAGACAAGAGCACAGCGACTTCCGCAGGCGATGCTCCCGCTGTGCACATCTATGAAAATGCGGGGACCTACTCCGTGCAGGCATATCTCACGTTGAAAGCCGGAGGCATGAAGGAAGTGTCGGCGAACGTGTCCATATCGGATACGGACTTGGCGATGCTGCTGAGCAACACTTTCCCCGCAAGGATGGAGAGCGTGACTTTCTCCGTGACGGCGGTTCCCGGCGTCAAGTCCGTCGCATGGGATTTCGGAGACGGGAATATGGAGAACGCGCTGTCTGCCGAGCACCAGTATTCGGCTGACGGCGAATATGTCGCCAAAGCGGCGGTGTCCATGGACGGCGGCAAGACCATAAATCTGACGCAGACGGTAACGGTCGAGGGCGAGAGCCTCAGCTATGCCTGCCGCAATTTCACCAAAGGCAGCCAGATGTGGATTATGGCACACAGAGGCAATGTGGATGCAGGGTACGGATATGCGCCGAACTCTCTCGCGTCCTACCGCAAATGTGTGGAAAGCGGATGTGTGGACTTCATCGAGACTGATGTGCAGATTACCCGGGATGGGGTGGTCATCTGTCTGCACGACAATTATCTGAGCCGGTTCACGGACTACAGCTCCTATGCTTCGGACTACGGGTATGTCTCCCAGTTTACATACGACGAGATCAAGAAATACCGCATCAAGACTACTGACGGCAAGGTTTCGGACCAGATTGTCCCTACGCTGAAAGAGGTTCTGACGGAATTCCGCGGCAAGGTCTGGTTCAATCTGGACAAATGCGCCGACACTTCCAAGGACACCGAGGCGATCGCCAAGATCTATGAAGTCGTGAAGGAATGCGGATGTCTGGACAGGGTGCAGTTCTACATCGGCAATTCCGGCACCGTGAACGCTCAGTGGCTGACATCCCAGGCGCAGCCGGCGATTATCTCGCCTCACGCCAACAGCAGCAGCCAGTTGTCAGCGGTGACAGGCTACAAGCCGTTCTGGTATTTCGTCCAGATATCCACCGCCACGGTGCAGAACGACATCTCCTGGCTCAGGACGGCCGGGGCCGCCGGCCTTACGATAACCAACATCCTGGATGACGCCGGGCAGGCGTTCAAGGACGGCAACACGGCTCTGATAGACAAGTTTGTAGGTGCCGGTCTGGATATGGTGCAGTGCGACTATCCCGTGGAAATGGACAAGCATCTGAGATCTCTCGGCAAGCGCCGGTAACTCCCGGGATGTGAAAAACCGTATATGAAAAATTTTAGTATGAAAACATTGAGATATTTAACGATGATATTGCTCGGCGCAGCTCTTGTATCCTGCTCAGAAAGCGAGAAGAGCGAGCCGGAGTTCTCGTCCAAGCTTTCCCCCTCATTTACCTGCAGCGCGGAAGGCGACATCGTGGCGGGTGAGACATATGTCAATTTTGTAAACACCACGGAAGTGGAGGGCACTGAAGTGACCCGGTACTTCTGGCATTTCGGATTCTCCGGCGAGGGGAACTGGTCTGAAGACGGAGAGCCGGATCCGGTCCTGTACAAGACTCCGGGCGAATATACCGTCAAGCTCACCGTATGGGGAGCCGACGGCTGCGTATATGTAGTGGGCACGATAAAGAACGGCACCTGGAACATGGCATGCTTCGACTGCTCTGCAGTGGATTCCAAGACACTGAAGACGGCGAAGTGGACTCAAACCCTCGACGCCGGATTCTACAGCTCCGGAGCTTCACTGAGCGCTGACGGCGGGACCGTGTATGTGATCACTGACAAGGCCGAGCCATACAATCTCTATGCGCTCAACGCTTCAACCGGCGCCGTCAAGTGGTCTTACACACTCTCGGCTCAGAGCCACAGCGTGCCTGCGATAGACAATCTCGGACAGATCCATTTCTGTACGATGGACGGCGTATATCACGTCCTCAAGGATGCCGGCACGTCAGCATCCGTAGTCTATGAGAAGAAAGTCGCAGACAGCATCGACGGCTCGCCGACCATATCTTCCGTTGACGGAGCTTCTTATTTCGTGGGTCTGGATGCGGCGGCTCTGATAATCGAGCGCGCCAAGATGTACAATCCCAAGGGAATGCCGTCCGTACTTGTCGGCGATATGAATGCGGATCCTTCCGATCCGGCTACACAGACGTTCCTGACATATTGGTCTGATTCCAGAGCGGTGGCTCCGGCGGACAAGATCTACGGGCCGCTCGGCACATTCCAGAGTCACAGTACATCCACGGATCTCTCGCAGGAGAGCAAGCGGATCGACTGGATTTTCGTGAACGGAGAGATGACCGTCAAGTCCTACAAGGTGGACAACTCCGTTTACGGGACCATCTATCCGTCGGATCACTGCCCGGTGAAAATCACCGCCGAGGTGACATACGTACCAGACTATGTGGAAGGAAAGGGTACGCAGGATGAGCCGTACCTCATCAACAGCGCTTCGGACTGGAACGAGATAGCGTCATCCATGGACCTTGCGGACGAGACTCCGGAAAACCGCCGGAATCCGACGGAATGTCACGGGATCTTCGTACATTTGCATCTTGCCGGGGGCGCATCGGGACAGACGAAGCGCACCTCGGGGTTCTTCAATACCGCAAAACGGATTTACGATGGTTGTAGCTGTTATTATTGCCGGGGGCTCGGGCCGGCGCATGGGACAGGATATTCCGAAGCAATTCATCAACGTGTATGACAAGCCCGTGCTGATATATACGCTGGAGGGCTTTCAGCGCCATCCGATGGTCGATGCCATAGAGGTGGTGTGTCTCGAAGGATGGGAGCCTATGGTACGGGCATACGCCATGCAGTTCGGGATTACGAAGCTCAAGTGGATCGTGAAAGGCGGTGACTCCGGACAGGAGTCCATCCGCAACGGAGTATATAACCTCGAGGGGCAATGCGGAAGTGACGATGTGGTCGTCATCCACGACGGCATCAGGCCTCTCGTGGAGCCTGCCGTGCTGACAGACGTGATATGCAAGGCGCAGGAGCTGGGCAATGCGGTGACATCCATGCCATACAACGAACAGATCTTCGTAGTGAGCGGCGACGACGAAAGCACCACGACTCAGTTCATCCCGAGGGAGACGATACGCCGCGTCTCCACTCCTCAGGCCTACCGGTTCGGACTGCTGGACGAGAAATATCACGAAGCGTTCGAAAAAGGCGTCGGCATCCGCGGCTCCCACTACACCAACACGATGATGGTGGAGCTCGGGGTGAGGCTGCATTTCGCCGCAGGCAGCGACAAGAACATCAAGTTGACCACCAAGGACGATCTCGAGTTGTTCAAGAGCTACCTTGCCATGGACAAGAAGACTTGGCTGAAATAGTCGCGGCGATGCAGAGAACACAACATCCGCTCTACCTGGAAGATTTGAGGAACATCATTTCCGACAGTTCCGCAGAAGTATTGAGAGGTAGGAGTTTCCTCATCACCGGAGCTACGGGGCTGATAGGCACCTCTCTCATTGACGCCCTGATGTGTATGGGAGGCGTGAAGGTCTGCGCTGTGGGCCGCAGCCTGGACAGGGCCTCGGCGCGCTTGGGGGAGTGGTTCGGCTCGCCGGATTTCAGCTTTCTCGAGCAGGATGCGGCACAGCCTTTTCCGGATGGCCTGAGGGCCGATTATGTCATTCCGCTGGCGAGCAATACGCATCCGCTCGCTTATTCGCGCTATCCGATAGAGACTATGCTCATCAATATCGACGGAGCGAGGAATGCGCTGGACTTGGCCGCGGGATGCGGGGCGACCGTGCTGTATCCTTCGTCAGTGGAGATCTACGGCAACGCCGCCGACGGCAAGCCTTTCGCGGAAGGGGATACGGGGCGGCTGAGCCTGGCGGGAGCTCGTGCCTGCTATACCGAGTCCAAGCGTTCTTGCGAAGCCCTGTGCCAGTCCTATGCGGCGGAGAAAGGAGTCAAGGTGCGGATAGCGAGGCTCTGCCGCATATTCGGGCCCACTGTGACGGCAGGTGACACCAAGGCATCCTCGCAGTTCCTGGGCAAAGCCGTAAGAGGTGAAGACATAGTGCTGAAGAGCAGGGGAGAGCAGCTGTTCTCCTACATGTATGTGGCCGATGCGGTGGCGGCGATGCTCTTTGTGCTGACCCGGGGCTGTGACGGCGAGGCGTACAACATAAGCAGCGACAAGACGGCTGTGCGGCTGAAGGAGTTTGCGGAACTGTGCGCTGATGCCGCCGGACGCAAGGTCGTGTACGATCTGCCTTCCGAGACTGAGAAGCGGGGCTACAGCATCGCCGACACCGCACTCCTTGACAACACCAAGCTGCTTTCTCTGGGCTTCCGCCCGAGGTATGAGATGAAAGACGCTGTGGAAAGGACGATAACCATACTGAAACAGCTGGATATATGAACGATATGACAGAATATTCTCCGGAAGATTACAAACGGCGTCTCTGCGCCACTTTCAAGCATTTCATCGAGATCTGCGACAATCACGGCCTGCAATATTACGCCTGCGCCGGGACTTGTCTCGGAGCCATCAGGCACAAGGGGATGATCCCGTGGGATGACGATGTCGACGTGTGCATGCCGAGACCCGATTTCGAGAAACTTATGGCCCTCGGGGATACGCTTCGTCCCGATTTTGAGATAGTGGATTATCACACACCATATTACAGTGAGCCGTTCGCCAAATTCTGCGATGCCGATACCACGGTAGTCGAGACACCGGAATTCCCTGCGATATTGGGAGTGTATGTGGATATCTTCCCGATGGACGAAGTCGGCGACGAGGCCGAGGCTTACAAGTTGCAGCTGTGGAAGAACAAATGGTTCGCACGCTACAGGGGCACTTTCCGCGTCCTGACACCCGGTCTGATTGCCGGGATGATTTCCCGTTTCA
>CAVECU010000052.1:0-2702 GCA_963614015.1 uncultured Eubacteriales bacterium | reverse complement strand
GCGCTGTATTATGCCACGATAGGCAGAGGCCGGAGAGAGAAGTATCTGGCCGAGTATCTGGCCGTCGAGAGCCGGATACGGACTCAGCGTGGGGACAAATGCATGTACTACGGAGGGTTCTATGGATTCCGGAGGGAATTGTGCGACAAGAAATGGTTCGGCCGGGGGAAGAAAGTGCCGTTCGAGGATTTCACAGTGACTGTGCCGGAGGACAGCGATGCCTATCTGACTCAATTCTACGGGGATTATATGGTCCCTCCTCCTGTCAGGTTCAGAGGCTCGCACCATTCCCGCCTTTTTGTGGACCTGGGAAGACGCCTGTCGAGGGAGGACTTTGAGAAAATGAAACTTCGGACAATCCCGAAGCATGTCGTAAGATATGACCGGTAGCCGGTCCGCAGCGGCAGCGTACAGAACACATTAGCAGACAGTCCGTCATGTCCACAGTCACACGAGTCGTCAAGAATACGGGATTCCTTTATGCGAAAATGGGAATCACGCTGTTCGTCTCCCTCTACGCCACAAGGATCATCCTCGCGAGCCTCGGAGCATCCGACTTCGGAGTGTTCAATGTCATCGGAGGCGCTGTCCTGATGCTGGGATTCCTCAATGCGACGATGGCCAATGCCACGCAGAGGTTCATGTCCTATGCCGAGGGAGAGGGGGACCTGCGGAAGAAGCGGCAGGTGTTCAATGTCAGCCTGGCCCTCCATATCGGGGTCGCGGCGGCTACGGGAGTCATAATGATGCTCGCCATGCCTCTTATGTTCGGCGGAGTCCTGAACATCCCGCCGGAGCGGATGTCAGCCGCCAGGGTCGTATATCTCTGCACGGTCGTGAGCACATTGCTTACCATTGTCAATGTCCCGTATGACGCGGTGATGAACGCTCACGAGAATATGCTGTATTATTCTCTCATAGGCATATTCGAGAGCTTCCTCAAGCTGGCTGCGGCCTTCGGCTGCGCATACGCCGCAGGTGACAAGCTGATAGTCTATGGGATACTCAAGGCGCTGATCCCTCTGGTGACGCTCTCCATAATGAAAGTGTACTGCCATCGCAAATACGAAGAATGCGTATTCGGGTTCAGGGAATATTGGGATGCCGGACTTGTCCGCAAGATAGCCTCGTTCTTCTCCTGGAATTTCCTTACGGCCATCTCATCCATGGCATCTTTCTATGGCTCGGGGCTGGTGCTCAACCACTTCTTCGGAACCGTGCTCAATGCGGCCCAGGGCATTGCGAACCAGGTGAACGGCCAGCTCTCCAGTTTCTCGCTCAACCTGATGAAGGCTGTCAACCCGGTCATCGTGAAGCGTGCCGGGGCTGGCGAGGTGGAAGCCATGAACCGTGCCGTGCTGACAAGCGGCAAATATTCCACGCTGCTGATAGTCCTCTTCGCAGTCCCGTTCATCCTTGAGATGCACTATGTTCTGGGGCTTTGGCTCAAGGAAGTGCCGGACTGGGCCGCCGCGTTCTGCGCCATGCAGCTGGTCATCACCGTCATCTGCCAGATGTCTTCCAGCTCGGCGACTTCGGTCTATGCGGAAGGGCACATCAAGTGGTACGCCATCTTCAAGAGCGTGGCGAATATCGCGCCGATAGTTCTGACATATTGCGCCTACTCGCTTGGAGGCGCGCCTTATTGGCTTTATGTCTTCATGATTCTGGTCTGGAGCATCGGGGGAGATATGGTGGTGGTGCATTATGCCCGCCGTCAATGCGGACTGAGAGTTTCCGATTTCCTCAGGCAGGTCGTGCTGCCGGTTCTGGCCATATCGGCGGCGATGGCGGCCGCAGGCTGCGGAGTGCAGCTTCTGATGGATGAGAGCTTCCTGCGTCTGGGGCTGACCTGCATCGTCACCACGCTTGTCTTCGGGCTTGCAATCTGGACTTTCGTCTTCAGAAAAGAGGACAGGGACGGCATCAGGACGATGATAAGCCGACGGATGCGGAATAAGCTTTTCTGATTTTTTTGTAGATTTGCCGCCGGAAACGGGATTGACACATAAGGAGAATCCCGGTCCGCAAGACAAATACTGCAAATATGATCAAGTCAATGACCGGCTACGGCAAGGCCGAGGCCAGCCTGGAGACAGGCAAACTCACCATCGAGATCAAGACGCTCAACGGCAAGAATTCCGATGCGAACATCAAGTCCACGCTTCTCCCCAAGGATAAGGAACTGCTTGTACGCAAAAAGATTACTGATTCGCTCACAAGAGGGACAATAGACTTTTATATCAGCTGGGAGCCGAAGGAGGGCAGTCAGACGCGGAAGCTCAACAAAGCTCTGCTCAAGGACTATTACGACCAGCTGGCCGACTTCGGTGCGTCACTCCCAGTATTCGATTCGCTGACGTTCAATCCAAATGCCATGTTGTCCGCCATCCTGCGGTTCCCGGACGTGCTGGACGGCACCCGTCAGGAGATCATCACCGAGGACAATTGGCCCGTAGTGGAAAAAGCCATAGATGAAGCGCTCGCCGCAGTCAACGACTACCGTTCCAAGGAAGGCGAGGCCCTCTACAGGGACATCACATCGAGGGTCGCAAACATACTTGCGCTTGAAGACAAGGTCGAGAGCTTCGAAAAGGAGAGAATCGACGCCGTGAGGGAGAAACTGACGGCCGCCCTGGAGGCTCTCGGACAGAAGGTGGATCCTTCACGCTTCGAGCAGGAGACGATCTACTATCTTGAGA